>JAJRPT010000205.1 GCA_024280675.1 Bacteroidota bacterium | reverse complement strand
CCGCAAGTTTCTCCCGATGGGAAATGGGTTCTCTACTCACTCGGTACTCCATCGATTGAAGACAATAAAATTCACAAGGATCTCTATGCTGTCTCCATCGATGGTTTAGAAACAATCCAAATCACTGACCATCCAGCTCAAGAGTTCCATGCTCGTTGGATTGAAGGTGGCAATAAGATTGCTTTTTTATCAACCAGAATGGGTTCTCCACAAATTTTCACAAAAGAATTTCCCAACGGACATGAGAAAGGGCTGACAACTAGGGTAGGTGGAATTGGTACTTTTAGATATTCGCCCGATGGGAATTTTATAGCTTTCACCACCGATGTAAAAATTAGAGAATCCACCCGGGATAAATACCCTGATTACCGGCAAGCCAATGTCAAAATGTATGAATCTCTTCCGGTCCGGGCATGGGATCATTGGGAGGACGAGAATTTTTCACATTTGTTTATAATGCCCTCAGGTGGCGGGCAAGAGCTTGATATAATGGCTGGTGAACCATTCGATGTTCCGCTTTCTCCCTTTGGTGGGACTGAGAACTACAACTGGTCTCCCGACAGTAAGAAAATTGCCTACACCTGCAAAAAAGTAGAAATGCCAGCAAGATCCACAAATACTGATATTTATGAATATGATTTGGCATCACAAATCACTTCCAATATTAGCAAATCTAATTTGGGCTATGACAAAAATCCAGTCTATTCACCCGACGGGAAATATTTGGCATATTATAGCCAAAAACGAGCTGGCTTCGAGGCTGACAAAGTCAGATTAATGGCAGTTGATAGGTCTACAAAAGTTGTGAAAGAATTAACTAAGTCGCTCGATCAGTGGGTGAAGAAATATATTTGGTCGCCAGATTCTAAGTATATGTATTTTTCTGCATCAGGGCGTGGCAGAGAACCTTTGTACTCAGTCGATGTGGAAACAATGGCAATAGACACATTAGCTAGTGGAAATTATAATTATAGTTCAGGATTGGGCGTAACACCAGATGGCAATACTTTGATATTTGGTCGCACTTCGATGACACAACCCGTCGATTTCTATTCACTTGATTTGACAAAAGAAGATTCCAGCCCACATCAACTTTCAAGAGTTAATTCAATTATTCTGGTGAAAATAAAAGATATAAAAATTGAAGAGAGAATAGTTGAAACAAGTGATGGAAAGGATATGCAGGTCTGGGTCTTGTATCCACCAGATTTTGATGCAAGCAAGAAATACCCAATGATAACTTATTGCCAAGGCGGGCCTCAAGGCACAATTTCAAATTACTTTTCCTATCGCTGGAATTTGTATCTAATGGCATCTCAAGGATATATTGTCTGTGCACCTAATCGCCGTGGAATGCCGGGCTTTGGCCAAGAGTGGAATGACGCAATTTCCAAAGACTGGGGCGGGCAAGCAATGAAAGACATTCTGTCTGCAAGCGACGCTCTGGCAAAAGAGCCTTTCGTAGATAATGATAGAATAGCTTCTGTTGGGGCTAGTTTTGGTGGTTATACTGCATTTTGGCTGGCAGCACATCACCAGGAACGCTTTGCAACATTTATTTCACATTGCGGAGTTTATAATCTTACTTCCATGTACGGCTCAACCGAAGAGCTTTTCTTTCCAGATTGGGAATATGGCGGGCCATTTTGGGAATCGAAAAATGAAGATCAATACGAGGATTTCTCACCTCATAATTTTGTAAATAAATGGAACAGACCAATGCTTGTCATTGCTGGATTAAATGATTTCCGTGTTCCATATACCCAGAGCCTAGAGGCTTTCACCGCTCTGCAAGCCCAAGGAATAGAATCAAAATTACTCATATTTCCAGATGAGAGTCATTGGGTGTTAAAGCCTCAAAATGCACTTGTTTGGCAGTCCGAATTTTTTGAATGGTTGGATAAATATTGCAAGGAATAGTTTTTCTTGCAATCAGTCCTCCACACTTTTGTAAGCAACCCGCACAGTACGACCTACAAAAAAAAGGTGCCCGAAGGCACCAGTATGGTTTTATTAACCCATAAAAGGAGGTGCTACAAAACTAAAGAAAAAAGTTATAAATGCAAGGATTATTTTTATTTAATTAAAAATTTATTTAATGTTGTTGAACTCAGATTCTAGAAGTTCTTCTGCGACGGGAAGCAAGTCCTTGTTACGCCTGGACATTATAGCTTTTATTGTGGCAATAGCCTTTGGGAAATCATATTTGGGAGAATCCCGCTCGCCACCAAATGAAAATGAGCTAATAGATGTTGGAGGGAAATCACTCGTTAAAATCATTGAAGAAATGCCACACACAGTTCCAGTATTGAATTTAGTATTGATAGCAGTCCTGGAATAATCACCACAAAAGAGTCCCATGAATAATTTATTAGTTTTAATCTCATTTTCCTCTAGTCTCAGACCTACATTGCTATAATTATTTTTGAGATTAGAATTATTTGTACCCGCACCCAGATTAACCCATTCCGAAATAAATGAATGCCCTAGGAATCCTTCATGCTGTTTATTTACAAATGACTGCAAGATGGTATTGCTTATTTCTCCTGCAACCTTGCAGTTGTTGCCAATAGATGTGTTTGGATAAATCCTGGTTCCAGCCTTAATTACTGTATCTTTTCCAATATAGACAGGCCCAACAATATAGCAACTTGGCTCAATCTTCACATTGTCAGAGATTACTATACTTCCATTCGAGGTATCGAGGACAACATTTGGCAAAATATTTACATCATTGCCATAGAAAATTTTGGAACTACCAATAAATGAAACGCCAACGAAAGAACGCTTGCCAAACTTATAAAAACCTCTGAAATAATCCATATCAGCAAGTAGTGAGTCGTTGTTGTAGTTGATATACTCAGAAATATTTTCCACCATCAGAGAATTCTCAAAGCTAATCTGGTCAAAGTTATTAAAGAATTGACTTTCGGGATTTGAGAGTTCCTCTTTGCTTAAGTTTTCAACATAATTATTTCTGTGAAGAAAAGCACCCGCCT
>JAJRPT010000204.1 GCA_024280675.1 Bacteroidota bacterium | reverse complement strand
GAGTTGCTTCGGCACCCTGTTCATCGGAGGGCAAGTCACTCGAAAATCCTGCATTAACTTCGGCAAAGGCTGCTTGAATTTGAAGTAGCTCGTCGTCGGTAAATTCATCAGAACCCGAAATCAGTTCTGAATCTGTTAGAACTGAGTCAAGTGCACCTTCTGTGGGTGGTGGACTGGTGTCTTTTTTGACTTCCTTCTCTTCTTCCTTTGCAACTATATGTTCGGAGGTGTCGCCTCTTAGCCGTCTTATAGTTTGGATGGTTACTTGATAGGCTGGTTCTGAGTCGTCATCGTCTTTAATTCTGTCCACAAGATCAATAATCCAGTCGTGAACCTCTAATAATACATCTGTAATTTCTGCATTTGTGGTTATTTCACTCTTTCTTAATTTATTTAATAAATCTTCTGCCTCGTGTGTCAAAGAGGTTATGTAATCAAAGCCCATAAAAGAGGAAGTACCTTTTATGGTATGAAAACCTCTAAAGAGTTGATTTATTAGCTCAAGATTTTCTGGGTCACCTTCGAGATCCATTAAGTCTTGTGAAATATTATCTAAAAGTTCTTGGGTCTCAACTAAAAAACCCTCGAATATTTCCATCATTTCTTCATCAAATTGTGGCATACTGTTCACCTATCATTTTGAAAACATTGCGTCTATATCATTGGGATCTATTGGTTCATCGTCATTAACACCTGCAAACATTGCATCTATATCATCGGGGTTTATTGCTTCATCTACCTGCGACACCTCGCCAGCGGGGGCTTCTTCTTGTGCGTCATCATTCCCACCACTTGCAAACATTGCGTCTATATCATCGGGGTTTATTGCTTCATCTACCTGCGACACCTCGCCAGCGGGGGCTTCTTCTTGTGCCTCATCACTCCCACCACCTGCAAACATTGCGTCTATATCATCGGGGGCGGTGGCTTCATTCTCTGCCGCTTTTTCATCTGAGTCCTCTTTTGGCTCAAGGGAAATATCTTCGCCGGCGGCGTGGCTTTTCAGCAGTTCATCGATACCTTCTTGGCGGTTACCATCGCCTGTAATTGAGTCAATGGCATTTGGATCGAATGCAATATCTCTGTGGAAACTTGAGATGTTTTCATTTGGCTCCTCTGCCATAAGAGATGAGGTCGAGAGTTCGCTGAGGTCGGTGTCTTTGAACTGGGTTAAGATTCTTTGTAGTTTATTTTGAACAGCACGTATCATGTGATCGACGGCTGCAATCTGTTGAGCAGAAATATCTTGGACTTGCAGCGACATCATGATTGCCGATGCGTCATCGTTTATACTATTGACAATGGATTCATTATTCTTTTCGATTAGCTCAATTTCGTTGCTGTTAATATTATTAAGCTTACTAATCGCCGAGGCAAGCGAGGGAAGAATCTCCTCCAAATCGGAGCCTTGTTGAATAGCTTTGTGCAGTATCTCAAGAAGCTTCAATGGTTTTCGGGAGATGTTGTCATAGAACTCTTTTAATTTTTTGTTGTTACTGCTAAACTGAGTGGTTTGGTCGAATACCTTGTCGAGGCTGTCCATGATTTCGGCGGTAGCCATTTCATTTGCTTCGGTTACTTTGGAAAGTTTCTCCGATGCACCTGGTATTTTTTTGAGATTTTCATTTATCGAAACATTAATCTCATCGAGCATTGGTTGAATATCTTTTATGAAGACAAAAATCTCTTCAAGAAATGGTATCACCCTCTGCCCAAGCACAAAAAGCGAACGAAGTTCATCTGCTTTCTGAAGTAACAAATCTAATTCTTTTTCATTCATTTTGTTGTTCCGTTATTTTTTTAATGCTCCTAGTACCGCATCAATTTTTTCTTTCAGTACAGGAGGAGTAAATGGTTTTACAACATAGTTGTTTACTTTTGCTTTGAGTGCGTCTATGATGTCTGTTTTTAGCCCACGAGTGGTGACCATTAAAATTGGAAGATGCTTAAACTGGGCATCGGCTCTGATGGCTTTGGTTAGCTCAAGCCCAGTCATTACTGGCATATTCCAGTCAGTTATCACAAAATCAACCATTTCGCTTCTGAGTTGCTCAAGAGCTTCTTCCCCATCGCCTGCCTGGGTTACTTCCGTCCACCCAAAGGATTTCAGAGCATTAATCACAATTCTTCTCATTGTTGGAGAATCATCGACTACTAAAAATTTCATTTATTCCTCACTCTAATCTAAATATTTTGATATTTCATACAATAATTTTTTCTTGTTAAATGGCTTTACCAAATAGGAATTAGCACCCGATGCCATCCCAGCCTCAATATACTCATCTTTTGCCAAAGAAGAAAGAATAATTATGGGCAATTCTAAAAATTCTTTATCTTTTCGGACATTTTTTATAAGTGTTAGCCCGTCCATATTTGGCATGTTCAAATCGGTTACGAGTAGGTCGATATTTTGCATGCTCATTTTTTCTAGTGCTTCAAATCCATCGACGGCTTGGATAACTGTGTAATCTTTGTTCATGCTCAATGCAAGATTGATGAACTTTCTTATCGAGGCAGAGTCTTCGGCGATTAAAATGTTTTTGTTCATGAGCTTATCTCTTTTTTATATGTCATAGCTTTTGGCAGATGGATTAACTTAAATGACTTGGACACGCCGTGGAGCGATTCGGAGTAGCCAATGAACAGATAAGCATTGTTGTTTAAAGAATCATATAGGTGAGATACTACCTTTTGTTTAGATGGTATATCAAAATATATAAGTACGTTACAGCAGAAGATGACATCGAAATTTTTCATAGTTCTCATTGTCACCGAGTCGTAGAGATTAATGTTTTGGAACTTCACCATTTTCTTTATATCGTCACTAAGGTGATAAAGTCCATCTTTTTTAACAAAATATTTTCTCTGATATTCTGGAGGCATATTCCGAACAGCGTAGTTTTTATAAATGCCTTTTTTTGCATTTGCAATCACATTATTATCAAGGTCGGAGGCGTGAATTTGAAAAGTCACACCAGGATATTTCTGCATTAATTTTTCTTTGATAAGAATTGCGATTGTGTAGGCTTCTTCCCCAGAAGACGAGGCTGCACTCCAGAACTTGAATGTTTTCTGGTGTGGGTGATTTTTGAATATATCGGGTATGACATTATTGATGAGTGCCTTGAATTGTGCCTCGGCACGGAAGAAATAGGTTTCGTTTATTGTTATGGCTTCAAATAGGCTGTTTAACTCGGATCTGCCTTTGGGTGAGCTGATGAGTTCGAGATATTTCTCAAAAGTCTCCAGATTCAAAGTGTTTATGCGTTTTAATATCCGGCTCTCAAGCAAATACTTTTTGGAGTCAGTGAAATAAATACCACAAATTTTGTAAATGGTGTTTCTGTAGTTGTCGAATGTAGACTTTGTCATTTCTTTTGGTTTAGCTCCTAGTGACGAGGAGGTAATCATACCTTTTCTTCCAACCACGTTTTGCGAACCCGAACTGGTGGGTCTTTTGGAGCCAAATCTGAATAAACCTGAGGACATATTGTTCTTTTTCTTTTTTACTTAAAATATAATTTGTTTATAATAAAAACTCGTCTTTTAAATTGTCTATAATTTCTGCTGTATGCTTCTCTGCCTTTGTTATCATTAAATCTCGCAGGGCTTCGAAATGTGTTTGATTTATACTTGAGACAACTTGATTCAACGACGCAGCAAAACGAAGTAATGTTCTTGGATTAGTTCTTTCAAAAAGGTAGTCCATAAATGGTTCCAAGAAAAATAAATCTAGCTTCGACCCACGAAGATAGAGAATCCATGTGTTGATTTCATCTCTTTCTTGCCAAACGAGTGTGCAAAGATTTTCGATGTCCTCCGGGGAGAAACTCTCTGCAAGTACCATCAGGGCGGCAATCACGATGTCATCGTCTTGCTCGCCTAGGGCTTCGAGGGCAATAGGTTTTAGATGCCCAGGATAGACAATGTCGATGTCTAGCCTAAATGCAATAGCTGACATTGCCTTGAGTGTGTAGAATTGCAACATTGAGTCTTGATCTTTTAGAAATTCAGCAAGATAATAATAAGTGTTTGCAGAGCCGGCACACTCACTCAGAGCTTCTATGGCGGTAAGGGTTATGAACTCATCTTGGCTAGTTTTTATTATCTCAACCAGGAAGTTTTCCGCTTCTTGGGAACCAATTTTGCCAAGTGAATCTATAATCACTAGCTGCATCTGCTCGTCACGGGGATAAATTTCAATCAATTTGTCCACAAATCCTACAGACTTCAAATGACCCAGACATTCAACAACGGACATTCGGACATTGGCATCAGAGTCATCAATTCTTGAGGCCACCGCCTCTTCGACCGACCTGTCACCAATTAATGAGAGTACATCGATGGCAAACTTTCTTAGGTCATAGTCATCACTGTTTATTTTTCCCACAAGAGATTCACAGGCAAAAGAGCCAAGGGATTGCAGAATATCACCACTCAAGTTACGTGTGTCTAGGTCATGGGCATCAATGTATTGGGCAATAAGCTGGGAGGCCTCTGTCTTTAACTCATCTGGAAGAATTTTCAAAGCTATTGCAGCCGAGTCTCTGACCGAGCTTTCTTTGTCTTCGATAAAAGAGACTAGAAGCTCAAGATGGGCAGAAGAAATTTCTGAGCTATCTATGAGTTCTTCGATTGCGGCTCTTTTTTGGGAGACAGAACCATGTTTCAATATTTCTGTTAAGTTATCGAGCTTCATTAAGTTGTAATAGTTTTATTAGTAATATTAATTCCAAGTTGCTCTACTCTGTATCTGAGTTTTGCCCTTGAGATACCCAGAAGTTTAGATGCTTTAATTTGGTTTCCATTTGTGATTTTCAGAGTTTGAATAAGCAAGTCTTTGACTACATTTCCCATCGCAACGCCACCTTCTGCAATTTTGAGTAAGTGTTGCCCCTCTGCCAAATAAATCTCTTGGGCATTGCCCCCACCTTGGGCGGGCGACCGCCCCTTACCAATTTTGATAAAAGATAAATCTTCTTTTTCAATGACTGGTCCGGCTTGCAACAAAACAACTCTTTCTATCACATTTTGTAATTCTCTAATATTTCCTTTCCAGTAGTGTTTGTTAATAATGTCTGCTGCTTCTTTTGAGAAACCGGTGACTTTCCTGCCAAACTGTTTATTATATTTGCCCACAAATTTACTTGCCAGAGTCATTAAATCTTCACCTCTATGACGTAATGGGGGCAGAAATATAGTGGCTACGTTTAACCTATAATATAAGTCTTCTCTAAATTTCCCTTTTTCTACCATTTCCTCCAAGTCTTTATTGGTTGAGGCAATAATCCTAACATCGACAGTGATTTCTTTTTGCCCACCTAAACGGAAGAAACGTCTTTCTTGTAAGACTCTGAGTAGCCTTACTTGGAGATCCATACTAAGTTCGCCAATTTCGTCAAGGAGGATTGTGCCGTGGTTTGCTTGCTCAAACTTCCCAGGTCTGAATTTTTCGGTAGCACCAGTAAAGGCACCCCGCTCATAGCCAAAGAATTCATTTTCGGCAAGCTCTCTGGGAATTGCTCCACAATTAATTGCAATGAAGGGTCCCTTTGCTCTTGAGGAATGTTCGTGAATAAATCTTGCAGAAAGTTCTTTACCAGTCCCAGACTCTCCCAAAATCAAGACAGTAGTATCAACTTTCGCCACAATACTGCTCATCTCTTGGGCTTTTCTTATTCCTTCACTTTTGCCAATTATCTCCGATGACTTTTCTTCTTTTAGTTGTTCGGAGAGAAGGTTTACTTTTCGTTTTAAATCATAGATTTCCAGTGCTTTTTCTACCGAAAGCTCAAGTTGTTCGAGGTCGAGTGGCTTTACGATGAAGTCCTCGGCTCCAAGTTTCATCGCTCTGACTGCCATTTTAATGTCTGAGAAAGCGGTCATCATAATCACTGGCATTTTGTATTCTTGCTTGCGTAAATTTTCCAATATATCGAGACCATTGTGATGGCCAAGGAAAATATCAAGAAGTATTAAATCAGGGTTGGTAATGTGCATTTCGTCGAGTGCTTTTTGGGCATCGGTAAAGGAGTAAATCCTAGAATAGCAAGCAGACATTATGTCGCAAACCGTTTGATTTACAAGCGGGTCATCTTCGATAACACAAATAGTATAATTTTTTTTCGCCATATTGATTATTAATTTAATAAATTCATTTGTAATAAAAAAAGTTTTTTTATTAATTCACTGGTATTGGGATTTTTACATAAAAACTGGTTCCGTCCCCAAGCCTCGATTCCACGTCGATAATACCATTGTGGTGGTGCATAATCCTTTGAGTTATCGGAAGACCAAGCCCTGTGCCTTCGGCTTTTCTAGTAAAAAAAGGATTGAATATTTTCTTCATTTCATCGGGTGACATTCCAATTCCGTCGTCGGTAATTACCCCCACAACATATTTTCCTTCTCCCAGCTTCGAGGAATCTTCAGTATATGTTTTAATACTAATTTTGCCTTTGTCCTTGATTGCATCGGCTGCATTTGTTATTAGGTTTATGAAAACTTGTTGCAGTTGCT
>JAJRPT010000203.1 GCA_024280675.1 Bacteroidota bacterium | reverse complement strand
GTCCTTGACGCAAGCTCTGGAGACGAGCTTTACCTCAGTGGAGACATTGCATTGCCCTTTGGCAAAGGCTTTACAATGATTTTTGCAGGAAAGATAGGGGCTTATACCTTATTTCCCTTTCAGGAATTTTAGACAAAGTAATAATGACAAAAATAAAATTATACAATACATTAACTAAAAAGCCAGAAGATTTTACTCCAATAAACGACAATCAAGTGGGAATATATTCCTGTGGGCCGACCGTCTACAATCACGCTCATATCGGGAATATGCGAGCTTTTTTGTTTTCGGATATTCTGCAAAGGGTGATGCGGGTTGTGAGCCAATATGACGTGAAATGGGTGATGAACATAACCGATATCGATGACAAGACTATTCGTGATTCGGCTCTTGGTTCTTCGGAATGGAAAGGGGAAATGGGCAAGCAAGAAAGAGAAAATCCAATGCTGAATCTGAGAAAATTTACAGATTATTATTTGGATATTTTTCTCAAAGATATTGGTTCCATTGGGATAAAAAAAGAACATTTCTTTGCCATGCCAAGAGCCAGTGACGATAAATTTATTGCAGAAATGCAGAATCTTGTCCAGAAGATTTATGATAATGGTTTTGCTTATGAAAACGATGGCTCGGTTTATTTTGATGTTGCAAAATGGCGAAAGAGCAATGAATATGGCAGGCTCAGGAAATTAGACTTTGAGAATATGCGAGTGGGCGAAAGGGTAGACTCTGATGAGTATGGCCGTGAGTCTGCGTCCGATTTTGTGCTTTGGAAAGCCAAGAAAGACGGGGAACCGTTTTGGAATTTTAAGCTGGAAACTAATAATAATAATACACCAGAATCTTCCAAAGAAGAGCAAGACAAATTTCAAAACAGGCAATGCCTGCTCCAAGGTCGTCCTGGGTGGCATTTGGAGTGTTCGGCTATGGGGAAGAGTCTTTTGGGGCTTCCATTCGATATTCACACGGGCGGGGTGGATCTTTGTTTTCCGCATCACGAGGACGAGATTGCACAATCTCACGCTGGATATGAGACGGATCCTGTGAGGTTTTGGTGCCACAATGAATTTTTGGATGTGGAAGGTGAGAAGATGAGTAAATCTCTTGGTAATTTCTTTACACTCAAAGATTTAGAAGAAAAAGGATATGACCCACTTGACATTCGTTATGCGATAATTTCTCAACATTACCGAACTAGATTTAATTTTACTCTGGAAGGAATCACTGCCGCAAAAAAAGCACGCAAGCGTGTTCAGGAGTTTGTTTATGATTTGTTTGAAAAGTCAAATACAGAAAAAGTTAATGAAAATGAATTTGTAGATGTACAATTATTTTGGGAGAAAGTTTCAAAACATTTGGCAGATGATTTGAATACGCCTAGGGCTTTGGGTGAGATATTTTCTTATATCAATGAAAACAAAAGTAAATTAGCAAGCATGTCTTTTGAAACCAAAGCCAATTTGAGGCACTATTTTCGTCTAATAAATGATGTCTTTGGATGTTGGGAAATCAGTGCAAGAGATGAAGTCCCGAGAGAAATATACGATATTCTAAAGAAAAGACTTATTGCCAAGAGTGAAAAGAATTGGGCATTGGCAGATGAGCTTCGTGATGAAATTGGGTCAAGAGGGTTTATTATCACAAAAGAAACCGGTGAGGAGCTTTTGATTAGACCTAAATAAAGTCAAAGTCCCAAGCGTGTTAAAAATTTATAAAGGGGGCTTTTGTTTCTCTTTAGATATTTTTCCCAATTTTTATTTGTGGCATCTTGAAAGAATGTTTTAACCTGCTTTGCTCTATTTTCTGGGAAAAGATAAAGAACGTCTTCAAACTCGATTAGCTCCCAATTCTGTGGGATTGCTTTTGAAATATCGGTCAATGATGGCCAATTGGCAAAATCATGCGGTTTTGGTGGTGGTGCAAGAAATAACCTGGCATCATCTATTAAAATAATATAATTTTTCTCGCGCGTAAATATTATTTTTAACTCTTCCAACAATGGACACTCATCCTCTTCTCCGTAGGTGTTGCCTCCGCTCCAATGTGCGTCCAACCAAAATAAAATATTGTCATTCTCATCCAAAATTGCTGGAAGATGTTCTCTGGTATCACCTTTTAATAGTGTGATGTTTGGAATATCACTTAGGTAAGTTTTTGAGCTTTCATACATTTTCTCTGATTTTTCAATAGTATAAACGTTTTTAAACGTTTCACTCATGCTCTTAGCTGTATGACCTCTGTAGGTCCCTCCTTCCACAAAGACATCAAGACCAAATGCTGACTGCATATAATCAACATTATGGTGGGGAACCCCTAAATTTACAAGACCCATTCTTTCAGTCCAGTTATAAGTTAAATAATTTACAAAACAAGCGCTACTCTAAATTAGAGGGTAGATAACATAAACTCAAAACCCACATTGCGGGCCACCCACATTGCGGGTCTCACTCAAGCGACATCTTTATTTTATATTTTTTGGAAAGAATGCTAAGCTGGGTTTGGGCTGCATTGCGAGATTGGTATCCCCAGAGTTTGGTGCGGTAGAGCGGAGAATTATTGACAAGATAGCGTTCATAATATGCCCTTTGCCCACGTTTACGCCAGTTGTTTACATCTTTTATTGCCTCTTCTTCTGTCCAAAATTCTGAGGCAAGGATCTCGAATGGGAGCATCTCGGCAATTAACCAACGGACTTCCACCCTTCGGTTGTAATACTGTTGCCAAGGTGAATGTGGCATATAAAAAAGTGGCATCCCAGAACTCATTGCCCGGGTTCGAATCTGTGTGGGCGAAACTCCAAAAGCCAGCAACTTATCCCTGACGGCTTCGGCTCTTTGTTTAGAATATTTTAGATTTACCTTTTCATCTCCTTCGATTGAGGAATGTCCCACAAGCTCGACTGCGTACCCTGTATTGTCCTTGAGTACCCTTGCCAAGGATTGTACAAGCTCATCATAGGCTGAATTCATGTTTACTGATTTATAGTCGAAGGCAGTGATTGACTGATGTTTTGAACCCATCCACTTCGGGTCTACAATGGCGTAATAGCTATCCGAAAGTTTTTCTCCAGCAAACTCTGCGTCAATCTTTATTTGTTCATGGGTGCATAAAAGAGACCCAAACACGCTCTGTGGCAAATCAAATTCATAGCCGGCAAGCATTGAAAAACGAATCTCAGAGAGAATATCCTCCAGCAGATGAATTTCCTCAATATCGATATTATAATAACGACCACCACCAGCACCAGATAAATACTTGAGAGAATAAGAATCAACGGCATTGCCTATTGCCACGACATATATGGGGACATTATTTTTCTTTGCAAGTTTTATCGGATCTTGGATATTGTAAACTGTGGCAGCATTGTTTGAGCTGAAAGTGATGATTATCAGTGCTTTTTCTTGATCTACTTTTTGCGGATTAATTGCTAATATATTTTGATAGCTTGCCTTATACATTGCATTTAGTCCCGAAGCTGGGGGGAGTATAAAATGATCCCTTCGAATATTTTTAACTTTTGAAAAATGAGAAATATCATGATTGTTATGATTGAACCCTGCAAGGAAGAAGTTGTCTTCGGGGTGAAGTTGCTTTGTAAATTCTTTAGTTAATTCTAGTGTTTGGCTATTAAACTCCGATGCAGCAGAATTGTCAATCATTATCCCAATACTGATATTCTCTGAGCTAAGTTTTTTCTCAGTATAAACATTAATTTTTTCATTGATAGGGTTTTGGCTACAGTCGTGTGAAATTGACCATTCCAAGAGATTATTTTCCGATAATCCAGAGAGGTAATTACCATACTCGTCAAGAACTAAGGCTCTCATTCTGGCTCTATTGCCCCCGCTATAAGTTGCTTTTAAAAAACGAATGCGGGCAGGCGAGGTAATTTTCCCTTGATCGAGTACGCCTTTGAAGAATTTACTCTTTGAATATGAAGGAGGAAATTTTGGAATGTATGAAAGTTGCTTCCCGTTTTCTTTTTGGCGGACATAAACACGCCACGAAAGAGAAAGCGTGTCTCCGTTTTGAGCAAAGAGTAAAATATCATATTTAGTCGTAGAATCAGGACTTACCCAAAGCGAATCATGCCCAGAATAAACACGTCGTTCACCGTCAAAATTAACGCTTTCAATCCCTGTATAATTCCATTTGATGAGTGCTGAATCGCCACGGTTAATGTTTGAAAAACCATCATATTCGACTCTTTCCATCGCCAATGGCAAAGAGCATGAAATCGAAATAAGAAGCAATAAAAGAATTACTTGAGTATTTTTTATGTTCATTTTTTATATTTTTGTGAATATAAAGTTGCCGTCATCACTTGCTCCCAGAAGTATTTTATCTCCAGAGACAAAGTTTCCACCCAGAATTTCCAGAGCCAGTTTATCTGTGATATTCTTTCCGACTGCTCTTTTGAGCGGTCTTGCCCCAAAACGAATGTCAAATCCAATTTTTGAAAGCCAATCAAGAGCTTGGTCATCATAGCTCAAGTCTATATTCTGTTTTTTTAGTTTATCTGATAAGTCACTAAGAGTTAAATCGGCAATTTTACGAATTTCTGTAATCCCAAGTGGATTAAAAAATACTATTTCGTCAATTCTATTTAAAAACTCTGGTAACAAATAATTTGCCAAGACTTTCATCAACTCTGGCTGGAGTTCAGACATTATTTCTTTTGGGCTTGAGCCTTTGCTTTCCGAGATTTTCCTAGAAATAAGTTCAGTCCCTAGGTTTGATGTCATAATCACTATCGTATTAGTAAAATTGACTACCCTACCTTTGGAGTCGGTGAGTCGCCCATCGTCGAGAACTTGTAGCAAAATATTGAAAACTTCTGGGTGTGCTTTCTCAATCTCATCGAGCAACAAAACGGCATAAGGACGCTTTCTAATGGGTTCGGTCAGTTGTCCACCTTCTTCATAGCCTACGTACCCCGGAGGCGCACCAACGAGACGTGAAATGGCAAATTTCTCACTATATTCACTCATGTCTATTCTGACAATGGCGCAAGGGTCGTCAAATAGAAATTCAGCAAGTGCTTTTGCTAGTTCAGTTTTCCCGACTCCTGTAGAGCCAAGGAAGATAAACGAACCAATTGGGCGAGATTCATCCGAAAGCCCGGCACGTGAGCGACGAATTGCGTTTGAGACGGCTTCGAGCGCAGACTCTTGGCCTATGACACGGCTTGATAGCCGTTCTTCCATATTCAGAAGTTTTGATTTTTCGCCCTCCAACATTCTGGAAAGAGGAATGCCAGTCCATTTCGACAATATTTCTGCAATGTCATCTTCTGAGACTTCTTCTTTTAGTATCGGGGAGTTTTCTCTTGCAGATTCCAACTTGTCTTCTGCCATCTCAAGCTGACCCCTTAGGCTATGAAGTGTCCCGTAGCGAATTTCTGCAACCTTCTCATAATTACCTTCCCTTTCATAATTGTCGGCAAGCAACTTAGAAGATTCTATCTGCTCTTTTATATCTCTTTGTTTGGCAATCAGATTCTTTTCTGCATTCCATTTTTTGCTAATGACATCTTTTTGCTTGTTAAGTGCAGAGATTTCCAGCTCAATTTCCTCAAGACGGCTTTTCGTTATTTCTTTTTCTTCATTCATTATTTTGTTAAATTTGAATACCTAATTTGGTGGGCTATTTTGGTTCAACTTTTTTCTTTGACGCAATCCATTTCATTATTCCACCGTTCATTGAGTAGACATTCTCAAATCCAAAACCAGAGATTATATTAGCACCCTTTTGTGAGCGACGACCACTCCTACAATAAACAATAATCTTGGAATCTTTATTGATAATCGAATCTAGGTGTGCTTTCTCCTTGCTAAGTTTTCCCAGCGGGATGTGAACCGCACCCGGAACACGCCCAGTCTCAAAGAGTTCATCGTCTTCTCGCACGTCAATAAATATTGCGAATTTATTTGTTTTAAGTTCTTTTGCCGCATCAACGACTTCGATAAATTCCCATTCTCTGTTTTGATTCTGGAAAAAACTGTATGCAAAATATGACGCAAATATTAATATTGCGATGCCTATGTATATATAATTCATTTTGTTAAATTGTTTTGTGTGAATGTTTCAAATTAAAAAATAATAATGGTACCAGAAAATATTTTAAACCGAAAGGGACCCCGCAACCGCAAGGACGTTTTGCCCCAAGCATTAGTTTACTTGAACAAGGGAATAATTGAAACAAAAAACTTGTCTGAATGGCTTGTTGTCGATTTTGGGATTTTAGTCAGCAATGTTTTCCCAAGTATTGGGGTTGAGCATCTGAGTTCAGGTTTAATCAAATTAATAAAAGAACATCCAGACCCCAAGACCACTAAAATTGGAAAATTGATTGGAGAATATTTGATTGACAATACCAGTAATCCTCTCGAAGTAGAAAAGAAGCTAAGAGATGTCCCATCGGATTTGGCTCGTGGGTGGGGGTGTAAAATTATCGGATGGCATAAAGAATTGCCCACTTCACAAAAATTTGAAATGATTGAGCGATATGCCAAAGACTCACATTTTGGAGTACGTGAAGAGGCTTGGCTTGCCATGAGAAATGAGATTTCGGATAATTTAGATGAATCCATAGAAATATTATCAAGGTGGTCATTGTCTGAATGTGCAAACAAAAGGCGTTTTGCCTCCGAATCGACTCGTCCTCGTGGAGTCTGGGCAAAATATTTAAAAGAATTGGTGACAGAACCTTGGCGGGCAATTGGGATACTCGAGCCATTGAAAGCTGACGAGTCAAAATACGTGCGTGATTCGGTCGGAAACTGGCTCAACGATGCTGGGAAATCTCAAGCTGTCTGGGTGCGGGATTTATGCAAGAAATGGCAAGCCGAATCAAAATGCAAAGAAACTGATTATGTTGTTTCAAGAGCTTTGAGGAGTTTGCGTTAATAAATTCTATCAGTTCTGATTGATAATTATTATATTGTGATATGGAAATTAGATATTCTAATAAAGCTACAAAAAGTCTTAGAAAAATTGCTAAATCAAGCTCAAAAGATGCTGAAAATATTCTTGATGCTATTGAAAATTATGCAGCAAATCCAAATATCAAACATGATGTTAAGAAATTAAAAGGAAGTAGGGGTGAACTCTTTCGATTAAGAGTAGGGGTTTTCCGAATAATATTTGACAATGATTTTAATGTTATGAACGTCTATGAAATAAAAAATAGGAAGGATGTCTACCAATGATTGACACACAAGTCATAAAAGAAAATAATAGTCCAGTTGCCGTAATTCTTGACTACAAAGAATATCTTCGCTTAAAAGATATAGAACAAGATACGCTCGATTATGAAAATACAATAAAAATAAGAGATTCAAATCCAAAATGGACTTCTCACAAAGATTTGAAAAAAGAACTAAAACTCTGAATAAAATATTATGAAAAGGGGATTTATTCCTTACTATAATAAAATGTTGTACTGTAGTGAGTGTAATACACGGGTTCGAGAAATGTTACAATACTGCGAGTAAAATTTGTTAATTCACCAACTTGAGTTGAAATGATTTCATCAACATACAAAGAATCTTTTGTCGTTAAAACCACAAGACCTTGAATTGCACGAATCTCATTTTCGCCATCAACTTGGAACCAAGACAAAAATTCAGAACTGTCAATGCTATAATTAAAAGATAGAACACTTCCCACTTGCTCATAATCAAGATTATTAAATATTTTGTCATATCGCTCGCCGTCCAATGTTTTATCATCGGCGATCAGACTTATTTTTGTGTCTGTTAATTTTATTGTGTCGATTTGATAATATTGCTCACCATAATCTGTGATGGCAAAATCTTTGGTTTTGTAGGAGTCAATCACTGTGCTGTCGTGATAGCTCGTAACTTCTGTCATTCTTGTTGCCAAGGAAAATGTACCCGAGCTGACCTTAATATAATTTGTATCTGTAGCCGTCTCTTCTTCTGAGCAGGAAAGAAGAAATAGAATGGGTAAAAGTGAAATTGTAAAAAGTATATTTTTTATTTTTGACATTGAAATCAATTAAATTGTTAGTAACTTGAGTTGCTTGTTTACAAAACTAAGAAAAATATGATTAAAAGAGATTTAATAGAGTTGATTTTTAAAGCATTTTCGATTGAGCGGTGGAATGATAAACTGCGACCAATGGCTCTTATGCAGATGGACAAACACGCTCATAAGATGATTATCGCATGGACTCTTGCACGCTTCGAAGAAGATGCGGGCAAGAAAGTAAACTGGATGGACATTATCAAAGGTGGCGTTTATGAGCTTCTCAGGCGGTCTGTAATCTCAGATATCCAGTCGCCTGTCTACATGGAGTTGTCCAAAAATAAGGACTTACTCCAGAAACTAAATTATATGATTTTCAAAGAGCTTGAGCCGAAAATAGGCAATGAAACAGTCAAATCCGAACTCCAGTCATATTTGATGGACGAGCATTATCTCAATCCACTCTCCCGAGAAATACTCGAAGCAGCCCATCGTTATTCCTCATATTGGGAATTTCAGATAATCAGAGCTGCAAATCCTCACGGCTACTCAATCGATGACATCGAAATTCAACTCGGCAATGACATTGAGCGACTTTCATCTCTGGAAGGAATTAGAAAGCTCAAAAAGCGCCATAACATAAAGAATTTTGTAGATATGTGTGGCGAGTTGCGTTATCAAGTTCGTTGGGGACACCTGCCCAGAATCCCACAAACTTCTGTCCTTGGTCACATGATGATGGTTGGGATACTTTCGTATATGATGAGTAAAGAGCTTGAGAATCCTTCGGATAAGCGGATTTACAACAATTTCTTTTGTGGGCTGTTTCACGATCTGCCTGAGATTGTGACTCGTGATATAATCAAACCAGTGAAAAGGTCAGTCCCCGGTATGCAGGAAGAAATTCGCAGGATCGAAAAGAAATTAGCACATGAGGAAATATTCCCACATGTTCGCTCTTCTTGGGTTAGAGAATTGGAATTTTTCACCCAAGATGAGTTTGTTTACAAAACCAAAGACAAGCATTTTTCTAGTTATGAAGATTTCTTGAAATTTGACGATGACATGCACAGCCCACTCGATGGGCCAATGATTAAAGCAATAGACGAATTCTCTGCATTTTTGGAAGCCTGGAGTTCGATAAATTATGGTATTCGGAGCAACGAACTAGAACATGCCATGGATTCGATGAGCCATAAGTACAAAAATTCAATAATTTCGGGGCTTGACATCAGTAAACTGTTTGAGCCTTTTACTCAAAAATAAATACTCGCCCCCCCCTGGCTAGCTAAGCCAAATGGAAATTCACATGAAGTACAAAATCATATTTCTAGTAGTAATCATCGTTGCCCTCTTCGCCCAGGGACAGGAGGCTATTGCACAACTAAGAGGCGAAGACAGAATTGATTCTCTTTTGGCAGAGCTTCCCAGAGCCAAAAAAGATACCAACCACGCAAAGTTGCTAGGGCAAATTTCTTGGGAACATTACGCAAGCAACCCCGACAAGGGAATAGAATACGGTTTGCAAGGAGTGGAAATGGCAAAAGAATTGAATTGGAAAAAAGGAGAAAGCTTCTGCTATAATTCTCTAGGAGTCAATTATTCCTTTGGGAAATCCGACGACACAAAAGCACTTGAGTATTATCTTCTTGCCCTGAAAATCAATGAAGAAATTTCTAACACAGATCGTATTGCGGCCAACCTCTCCAATATTGGAATTATTTATCAGAACCTTTCTGATTATCCAAAAGCATTAGAATATTATTTCAAAGCTCTAAAACTAGATTCTGAGCTGGGCAGTAAATCTGGGATAGCTATCACTTTTGGAAATATCGGAACCATTTATCAATCTCTTTCCGACTATCCCAAGGCTTTGGAATATTACCACAAAGCATTGAAAATGGATGAAGAGCTGGGCAATAGCAACGGAGTTGCACGGCATTTTGGGAATATTGGAATTATATATCAAAAGCAAAATGAATTCACAAAAGCTCTGGAGTATTACCACAAAGCATTAGATATTTTTAAAGAAATAGGCAACAAAAGAGGGCTTGCACTTAATTTATCTAATATTGGAAATATTTATAAAAAGCAAGACCAGGGCGATAAAGCTCTTAAATATTATTATGAGTCATTGAAGATAAAAGAAAATCTAGGCAACTTAATCGGAATAGCAAGCACTTTGGGAAATATTGGCATCACCTATCAAAATAAATCCCAATACTCAAAAGCACTTGAGTATTATCACAAGGCATTAAAAATAGAGAAAGGGCTAGAAAACAAACTAGGAACTGCATCCATACTCGGCTCTATTGGGGATCTCTATCAAGAATTATCTCTTCTGTCACCCAATCAAGCCCATAGCCAAGCTCGTAAACTTCCTAGCTTAAGCAAAGAAAACTATCTCGATAGTTCAATTGTATATTCGGCAAGTGCTGTGAGTACACTCGAAGAAATTGGCGAGCTGCACCTAAGATCAATTTTTTTAAACAATCTTGCTGATGCTTTTGTGCAAAAAGCAAATTTTGAACTTGCTCTAAAATACAGAGATGAGTACACATTATTAAAAGATTCTGTTTTTAATGAGGAGAAGTTTAATGATTTGCGAAAATTAGAATCAGAACGCAACCTCATCATCATGGAGCGAGACAAGACCGAAGCACTACGAATCAAAACCGAACAGAACAGACAAAGAAATACACTACAATACCTCTCAATAGGCTTTGTGGTAGTTTTGCTTGGTGTATTATTGCTTCTTTCTGGCCGTCTTCACATGAAAGAATGGATGGCGCGTGCTCTTGTTTTCCTCACATTTATATTCACATTTGAGTTCATCTTAGTGATGATAGACCCATGGACCGATGATTATTCCGAAGGCATTCCGTTTATTAAATTTGCGATTAATATGTCTTTGGCATTAATCATTTTCCCAATGCACCAGTATTTTGAAAAGCGTGTTTCGCTCAAAATTGTAAAACCAGATGAGCTAAGCATTGAAAATGTTTTGGCGGATTTCAGAGAGAAGAAACAAGAAAAAAAGTCTAATAAGTAAATAATGTTTGAAAAAATAAAAAATATACTCACAAAGAAAAGCGATAAAACGGTTGAAAATAAAATTGACTATGCGGTAATCGGTCTTGGAAATCCAGGCGAGAAATACGCCCGTTCTCGTCATAATATTGGCTTTATGGTAATTGCACATCTTGGTCAGAAATACAATCTTAAATTCCAAAAAGTAAGCAAAGGAAAGTTTCTTGGAGCTGAACTCAAAATTGCTGGTAAAAGTATTTTATTAGCTCTGCCGTACACATTTATGAATCTTTCTGGGGTGACAGCCAGATATATTGCTGCACGGTATAAATTAAAACCTTGTCAAATTGCTATCGTTGTCGATGAATATAATTTTCCCCTCGGCAAGGTGCAAATCAAAAAAGGAGGATCTGATGGCGGCCACAATGGTGTATTTTCTGTGATTGAGGAATTGGGTACAAAAGATTTTCTGAGATTCAGATGCGGAATTGACAGAAATTTTGAGATGGGTGGATTGGTTGAATATGTGCTTTCAGATTTTGGAGAAGATGAAAGTGAAAAGCTAAATGATATGATAGAAAAATGCGTAAAAGCCATTGAATATTTTGCCTTAAATGATTTCGACAAAGCAAGATCAGAAATAAATTCTTGGGAATAAATCCCTCTCAATTCCTTATCTTTGTTTATTATTAAAATAAATAATTAAAAGCCCATCCACCCAAACAAATTAGTAAATTTGCAATCCGAATTTTTTACAACATTTTTTAGGCGATTTCGTAATATCAGAATCACTAAACGGAAATATTTTTGAAAAAAATTATATATTTGCTCTTGGTAATTACTACCATTTTTGCCATCAGCAATTTAATGTTGACCTCATGTTCGCCAATATTTGGCAAATCGCCTTCGGAAGAAAGGCAAGGAATGTATTCAGATTCTCCTCAATTCAAAGACGGCAAATTTCATAATAAATCAGAAACTAAAATTGTATCCAGTTGGGGAAAAATGTTTGGAATAATCTGGGATACGGCTTTTAATAATAATCAAACCGTTCCCCTGAAAACTTTCTTAGTTTCGGAATTTAGTCGTTCGTCTTGGGACTCGATTCCAAAGAATCAGCTAGCTGTTGCTTGGCTTGGACATTCTTCAATCTTAATAAAAATTAGTGGTAAGACAATTCTGACAGACCCTGTATTTTCTGAACGAGTCTCGCCTTACACATTTATCGGACCAAAGCATTTTGCATACGAAAAGCGAATGTCTGTTGGTGATATGCCTGAAATAGATGCAGTAATCATTTCTCACGACCATTATGACCACCTCGATTACGATCTTATTAAAGAAATAAATAGTAAGGTCAAGCACTTCTATGTGCCATTGGGGGTAGAGTCTCATCTTGAATATTGGGGAATTAATAAAGAGAAAATTTCAGTAGCAGACTGGTGGGACGAGTTTAATTTTGCTAGCAACGTAAAACTAGCTTTTGTTCCCTCTCAACATTTCTCTGGTCGTGGACTC
>JAJRPT010000202.1 GCA_024280675.1 Bacteroidota bacterium | reverse complement strand
CTGTGATTAATGGAGTGGAGATTACTCGTTCTTCAAACACCATTGATGACGCTTTGATTGGCATGAGTTTCTCGCTCTTGAAGGTACAGTCCGAGGACGAACCAGAGGTGATACTTACAACTCAAGCAAATACAGAATCGGTAGAAGGTTTTATTCAACCATTTCTTGACAAGTACAACTCAGTTGTGCAACTACTCAATAGTGACAAAAAAACAATGCGGTCAGACTCCTCTCTAACTTCGCTTAGAACCAGGCTAAGAGGCATGCTGACCGAAAAAATCAGCTCAACAAATGTAGGAAGTCCAAATTATGTGACAAGCATAGGACTTTCAATCTCACGTGAGGGCTTGCTAGAAATAGATGATAAAGAAAGATTAAAGGAACTCCTAGAGGACGACCCAAACAAAGTTGCCGATATTTTCATCTCATCAAATGGTTTAATCTCCAAGGTCTCCGATGCTGTAAACAGGCTAAAAGGTGAAGATGATTTATTAAAATCAAGAACTCTTTCAATGCAGGTGCAGATTGACAACCAACAAGACAGAATCGACGCACTCAACGATAGGATAGAAAGTAGAGCTCAACTTGAGCGGAAACAATTTGAAAATATATTAAAATCTTATTTGGCCGCACAAAATCAGTTTAGTGCGTTTCAGGCGTACTCCTCAGGAGCGACTGGATTTTAATTGAACAGTTTTAATTGAATAAAAAGTATAGGGAAATGGAGAGAGAGGGATTTACTATTTAGAAAATAAAAATATCCGCCAGGCGGGTATAAAAGATAAGTGGTGGTTACTATGATAAATACAATCTCAAAAAATATGGCTGGTGTGGGACTTGGCTTCGATACACTTTCGTCTCGGCTTGAACCTAAGTCTAGGAAAATGGCAAAAGAGTTTATTGAAAAAAACTCTGAGCATAAAGAGATAAAAAGGCAAACTGACTTAGCCGAAAAGAAAAAAGTGAATTATTCTGAGCTGGAAAATGAAGTAAGGCAGATGCTTACCGAAAATAATTTGTCCATTGAGTTTTCCATCGATGATTCCTCGAAACAGATGATTATGAGGGTTATTGATTCGGAAACCTCAGAGGTGATAAAGCAGTTCCCATCTGAAGTTTCTTTAAAAATTGCAAGAATACTCACAAACACTCTCGACACTGGTACGATAACAAATGTTAAAGTTTAAATGAAAGTGGCCGATATACTAAATAAGGTCGAGATGATAAACTTTGAACTAGCTTCACTGCTTGGCGGGTTAGAGGGCGAGTTGCTTGTTGCAGGTATTTCTGAAAAAGAAAAAAACAATCTCACTGGCGAAGATTATCAAAATTTGGATTTTGATAAGAAAATAGATAGCTTGTACACCCGAAGAGGAAAATTAATAGAAATCTTTGGAAAATGGAGAGATGGTTCTCAAGCCGAACATTATTTCCAATCAGGCGACAAAATGAATTTGCAAGACAAAATCGACCAAATTGTTCTTTTCGACAAAAAACTCTTGGGCAAATTAGCTGACAAAATAAATTATATGTCAAAAGAGTTGAAAGTAAAAAGAAAACAAAAACAACTCCTAATCTACCACCAAGGCTAAACGGTCGGGGGGAAGGTGCTAAAATGGGCAGGCGTAAAGTGTCAGAGAGCACAGTAAAGTTTGGGATGGGTATGAATTTTGCTGAGGCGAAGTTGGGGTGTGAGACCAGCGAGTATAAAGACATAAAAATATAAGTAGCGGGACAAGAAAACATGAATATAAATTCAGTAAATAATGCAAATATTTTCAAGACAAACGAAGCACGTGCCGACCAAGACAGGATTCGTAGTGGAGGCAAGCACAGGGCTTCGGAGACATCGCATAAATCAGACTCTTTGGAAATCTCTTCAGAAGCCGTGACCCTCGGTGCGGTCAAGCAAAAAATAGAAGAAGGCTTCTACGATCGCCCAGATGTCATTCGCCAAGTAGCATACAAAATCAATCAAGACTTGAAATCTTAACTTGTGCAGAATGTGATTGGTATCACTTCAACTTATTCTTAAACACTTTTCTAAATTTCTCTAATTTTGGTTTAATCACAAACAAACAGTAATTCTGTTCAGGGTTTTGTTCGTAATAATTATCGTGGTAGTCTTCGGCGGGATAATAATTATTGAAAGAACTTAGCTCAGTCACTATCTTTTTCTCAAAAGCACCCGATTCATCTAATTCCTTAATTATGTCTTCTGCAATTTGCTTCTGCTGATAATCATGGTAGAAAATAACGGAGCGATATTGAGTCCCGATGTCATTTCCTTGCCGGTTTAGTGTGGTGGGGTCATGCGTCGCAAAAAATACTTCTAGGAGCTCGGCAAAGGAAATAATCTCTTGGTCATACTCAATGTGGCATACTTCGGCGTGACCTGTAATTCCTTTGCAGACATCTTCGTAGCTTGGATTAATCGTATGCCCACCAGCATATCCAGGTTCTACCGCTCTGACACCCTTGAGCTCGGCAAAGACGGCATCGCTACACCAAAAACATCCCAATCCGAAAGTTGCTTTTCTCATTTGTTTTGATTCTAATAAATTAAGAGTGCTAAGAGTAATTATTGCCCAAAGTATAAGATTAAGTAGTCTTTTCATAATTCATTCTGACGAGAATAGTGTGGAATAAATTGTAGTTTATAAAAAAAAAGGTGTAGCTAAATGAATAACCACACCTTGCTGCTAATCAAATGCAAGCCAAAGTTAAAATGCTTGGATATTATATTGAATTGCAAAGACGAATGAATTTTGATTTTTCATCGAAACACTCTTGGCCTGTTGCCAAAGTGGCAAGACGTATTCTGCTGCAAATCTGACAGTGTTTGTATTGTTTATGGAATAATTATAACTTAGCCCAAGCCCAATATCAAACCATGATTTCCCACTTGCACTAGTGCTTGAAAGTGGTGAATCCATCAGAACTAAGCTCTTGTCACTTCCCTCAATTTCATTTTGTTTAACAAATTGAGTTCTAAGGCTCGTAGATAATTTTGGAATTATTTGATACGAAAGCCATAAGTTACCCTTTAGCAATCCTCCTGGTTTCCAATCATTAGAATTTCTATTGAGCCAATGTGTGTAGACGGCTTGTGCACCAATTTCGACAGGACTTAACTTTAGCTTATAGGTACCACCTAATGCCATAGCCCACGATCCGGCACCAAGCTGCATTGAATAAGGTAAATTCTTAGCTGCTGGGGTCATTGTCATTCCCATATCCATATTGTCATTTGTAGTTTCTGCAAGCATATTAATATCTCCAGTTGGAATTAAAAGCGAAGCCATTGTGACCAAAGAATGCTTTTTACTTTCTAGTGTATTAAATAGTGTAGAGAAAGCCATATCTCCAAGTCCACTCGATTCCATATCCATGTCCATTCCCATTTTCATACTCATAGCCATGTCATTTCGAATATAATGTCCCATGAGCATTAGTGTCAGCCAGTCTGTTGGAGAATACATTGCACTTATCATGTGCATCTGCATTGACATAGTTTCTGGAGCCATCTCGTAGTTTGCAAGAAGATTGGCTGAAGAAATATAATCTTCTTTGCTAATCATTTCCTTCATATTCATTGTCATAAACCTGTATGAAACCATTAGGTTTCCTTTGGGGTGAATATGGTCACCCATAATAGAGGCGGGTGTATTTGAAATACCATTCTGACTATGATCGTGATGGGTGTGATCGTTACTAGTTTGT
>JAJRPT010000201.1 GCA_024280675.1 Bacteroidota bacterium | reverse complement strand
TATTCCAATAATGGATCTAATCTTCTCGGTAATTAATTCCCGATCTACTTTCACTCCAATTAAAATATTTTCAAGTTCTTGTAGTGGATTAGTAGGTGTTTTCAAGTTCTTCATTCCTAATTTTATTTCTACTATACAATCCTCCTTCATCGTTATCAAAGCATTTATAGATCCGTTTTCAATATCACATTGCATATATCCAATCCATAAGCTCAAATGAATTTTAAATAATTTATTTTTTGAAGATTTTCTTGTTGTTTGATACAACCATTTGCCTTCTATTAATTTACTTTCTGCTTTTTCTATATATTTTAATTCTTCTGGATCTTTTGGCATTGTGAAACGAGAAATTTCATTGGGTGCTGGCTTGAATTTAAGAGGACGTATAATGTTTCTGATTTCAACAGCTTCAGAGTATGGCATGCTATCGGCTTCAAATCCAATAGCTTTGACTTTTTCGCCCAAGAACTTAGAATCTGCCAAATACTTCCACACATCACGAGTAATGTGGATTTCCATATTCTTTAGAGGATACAGCTCACCCTTGATTTGCGACTCGTAGCGGTCGTCGGTCACAAAGTGGAGTGAATCCTTTAATATAAATAAAAATGCTGAGGAGCCAGAATAATTAGTCAAATACCTTACGTTGGGGAGATAAGAAACAACTAGCCCGTTGAGTTTTAAATCTTGGCTTGTAAATCTAATCTGTCCCAAGCGGTGATCTATCATCGAGGGGTAGGATGTGGGCGGCTTTCTGTGTAATTTATCCATTTGATTATATTCTTATTTTTAATTTTAACTATACAAAATAGTTAGGAGATTCTTTGGTAATATCAACATCATGCGGATGTGATTCACGCAAAGACGCACTTGTAATTTTTACAAATGTTGTTTTTTCTTTCATCATCTCAATCGTTGCCGAACCGCAGTATCCCATTGCCGAACGTAATCCGCCACAGAGTTGATAAAGTGTCTCAGACACCCGACCTTTGAACGGGACTCTGCCCTCAATACCTTCGGGTACAAATTTTGATATTTCTGCTTCAGCGTCTTGGAAATAGCGGTCGGCCGAACCTTTTTGCATTGCACCAAGCGAACCCATCCCACGATAGACTTTATATGGACGACCTTCGTAAATAACTTTCTCACCAGGAGATTCCGCATGACCGGCAAATAGACTTCCTATCATCACCGAATCGGCACCGGCAGCAATGGCTTTGGCTATATCCCCTGTTTGCTTAATTCCACCGTCGGCAATCAAAGGAATGTCATTTTCTGCAGTAACGGATGCTACATTCATTATGGCTGAAAGCTGTGGCACTCCAACTCCTGCAACCACTCTTGTTGTGCAAATTGATCCAGGACCAATCCCAACCTTCAAGCCATCGGCTCCAACATCTATCAAAGCCTTGGCAGCCGATGCCGTGGCAATATTCCCAGCAATCAAATCTAATTTCGGATGCTTATCCTTAATCAGTCTGACCATATCGAGTACACCTTGGGAGTGGCCATGGGCAGTATCTACAAAGATTGCATCAACTCCAGCTTTTGCGAGTGCATCGACTCTCTGCAATGTGTTTGCCGCAATCCCAACCGCAGCACCAACGATAAGCCTTCCACGACTATCTTTGGAGGCATTGGGATGTTGTTTCTTCTTTTGAATATCCTTGAATGTGATAAGCCCAATGAGCGTATTGGAGTCATCGACCACAGGTAGCTTTTCAATTCTATGGCTTTGCAATATTTCCTCTGCATCGGCAAGGGTTGTGCCTCTGGGTGCGGTGACAAGACCTTTACTTGTCATAACCGAGGAGATGCTATCATTTGGAGAAGGGTTAAAACGCAAATCACGGTTTGTGATAATGCCGATAAGTTTGTTGTCTTTATCAATTACAGGAATCCCAGAAATATGATATTTTGCCATCAAGCTCAAGGCATCGGCAACTGTTTTATCTCCCCAAAGGGTAATCGGATCGACAATCATTCCAGATTCGGAGCGTTTGACTCTGTCTACTTCTTCGGCTTGTTTTTGAATTGATAAGTTCTTATGAATCACTCCTATTCCACCCTCACGTGCAAGAGCAATCGCCATCTCGGACTCCGTCACAGTGTCCATGGCAGCAGAAATAAATGGTGAGTTCAAAGTAATATTCTTGCTCAGACGTGTCTTCAACGAGGCATCCCTTGGCATAGTGTTTGAATACTTTGGCTCAAGCAAAACATCATCAAATGTTACGGCTTCATATTTTATTTTATTATACTGCATCAAAATAATCAATCAAAAAAAAAATGCTTGGACTTCAGGCGTCTCAATGAATTAATTAAACTAATAAAATTATATTTGATTCAGCAAAACAATCCACATTGTCTAAAATCAATTATTAAAAGTTCTATATTATCTCTTCAGCGGTTTCCACAAGAACAGAAACCACATTATTATTTACCTCAGTGAATCCCCCATTTGACTCAAAGATCTTTTTCCCACTACCCGTATCTATTTTAATTTGACCTTTGTCAAGGGTCGAAACGATGGGCGCGTGACCCTTCAATACTTGAAATGGAGAACCAGAGCCAGGCAGTGAAATACTGACAGCATTGCCCTCAAAGACTAATTTCTGAGGTGTTACAATTTCAATTTTAAGTGCTTTTTCCATTTACCATTCTTAATTTTGAGAATTTTTATATTTTTCGAATACATCTTCAATTCCGCCAACATAAGTGAACATATTCTCTGGGATATGGTCGCACTCACCGTCAAGAATTGCTTTAAAACCTTTGATAGTATCTTCAATCTTGACATATTTGCCAGGAAATCCAGTAAACTGTTCGGCAACATTAAATGGTTGCGAGAAGAAACGTTGAATTCTCCTGGCACGGTTTACCGCCAATTTGTCTTCATCGGAGAGTTCATCCATCCCCAAAATATTAATAATATCTTGAAGATCTTTATAGGTCTGAAGTGTTCTCACACATCGCTGAGAAACTGTGTAATGCTCCTCTCCCACAATATTTGGATCCATAATCCGAGAGGAAGAATCGAGCGGGTCTACGGCAGGGTAAAGCCCAAGATTTGCAATATCACGACTCAGCACGGTTTTTGCGTCAAGGTGAGCAAAAGTATTTGCTGGAGCTGGGTCAGTCAAATCATCGGCTGGAACATAAACGGCTTGAACGGATGTAATAGAACCTTTATCAGTCGAGGCAATACGCTCTTGCAAAGCACCCATCTCAGTTGCAAGCGTTGGTTGATACCCAACAGCCGATGGCATACGGCCAAGAAGAGCTGATACTTCAGATCCCGCTTGAGTAAAACGGAAAATATTATCTACAAACAAAAGTACGTCTCGTCCTTCTTCATCTCTGAAATACTCAGCAGCAGTAAGAGCTGTCAGTGCAACACGTGAACGTGCACCTGGTGGCTCATTCATCTGACCAAACACCAATGCAGTTTTTTCTAAAACACCGGCTTCTTCCATTTCACGGTAGAGGTCATTGCCCTCACGACTACGTTCGCCCACTCCTGCAAAGCATGAATATCCACCATGTTGTTTTGCAATATTGTTGATTAGTTCTTGTATAATAACCGTTTTGCCAACGCCCGCACCACCAAAAAGTCCAACCTTACCACCACGAGTAAATGGTTGAATGAGGTCAATTACTTTGATACCTGTTTCAAACATTTCAGACGATGTATCGAGTGTCGCAAAGTCTGGTGCTGGTTTGTGAATAGAAGATTTCATTTTGGAGACAACTTCTGGTTTTCCGTCGATTGCGTGCCCAGTCACGTTGAGCATACGGCCGAGAACTTCTGGCCCAACCGAAATTGTGATTGGCGCACCTGTATCAATAACTTTCATTCCACGAACAAGACCATCGCTTGAGTCCATGGCAACGGTACGAACTCTATTTTCGCCAAGGTGTTGTTGTACTTCGCAGACTAGGATTTGCTCTTTTCCTGATTCAATATTTTTCATTGGGATTTCGAGTGCGTTGAGCACTTCGGGAATATTCCCACCAGCAAATTCAACATCTACTACTGGGCCAATAACTTGAATAATAACTCCATCGCTCATTCTATTTTCCTGATATTATTTTGGGAAGTGTATAAATAAAGTCCACAAAAATAAGGAAATTATTTTTAACAGCCAAGATTGTTTTTCAAAGTTACAGATAAAACAAAAAAAAAGCTCCCAAGAAAATTGATTTCAAAAGAGCTTTTTGTTTTTCCTTTTAAAAAATATGTTCTACTTTGCAATCACGATTGTTGTCATATTTTTCACACCCATATATTCAGAGATTAGAAAATACGAACCTGAAGACAAATTCGCCGTGCTGAATCTCAGCTTATTTTCCCCATTGGAGACTCCCTCTGTATCAATTCTTTGAACAATATTTCCGTTTAAATCAACGATAAATAACTCAATCTCACTAGCTTCGCCGCCCAAGTTGAGCGTAAGGCTTGCATTCTCACTTGTGATTGGGTTTGGGTTTACTGAAATATTTAACTGGGAATCTTTCACAAAATCAGAAAGAGACTTAATCACATCACCGCTTCCCTTTATATCGATATTGTACTCCCCAATATTCGTTTCTATCAATACCTTAGCAGAATATGCAGTTAACTCAGTTGGCGAAAACTCGAGCGTCAATTCAAATTTATCATCACCCGCATTGGTGATGGCAATCGGGAAATCGCTCACCTCGAGAGTTTCTGAATCCTCTGGGTTTATGAGTTCAAACACTTCTGTACTATTGGCAAAAGTCATTGAATTTATAATCAGATCCTGTCCACCAGTATTGCTAATTTTAACTCCTCCTTGTACTTTTTTAGTATTTATTTCAACTTCGCCAAAATCCAATACATCTGAGCTAATTAATATTTTTGCTGGTTCAACTTCTGATGATAAAACTTCTACATTATAGTCCTCGACATTTCCATGCTGACCCATGTTATGACTTTCTGAATAGCCACAAGCCACTATCTTTGGGTGTCCATCTGAAACAGCCATATCTTCGGATATTCTTAGTCTAGTAATTCCACTTTTTGCATCTACTGGAACATTAAATTTAAAAGTTGTTTCTCTTTCCTCTCCAAATGGAATTGAATCAAGATTAGCTATTTCTACAATTTCTTCACCCACATCAAACACGAAATTTTGATCCCAATCTATCCAAGCATATACTTGTGGTTGATGGCCAAATTGAGGAATATCAATATTCCATTTCACTTTAATTGTAATCTCATATTCTTCACCCGCTTTCAACCCAGCCGCCTCTAGTTCTGAAAAATAAACATAGTAATCATTATAATCAGAAGAATTGTCAATAGCTGGTTGGCTATTAATTTTAACATTTGTAATTCCTGTGAATTTATCGGCCGAACCACCTTGGGTGGCACTAAAAAATGGCGTACAATATTCTTGCGACAATGACGAATTAAAGCCCAATAAAGCTATAATAAGCATTAGAAAAAAGAGTCGAAAAGTTTTCATAAATAACCTTTGCTTAATAATAAAATGTGTGTAACAAACTAATAACACAAATACCAGCAAAAAGTTACAGATAAAACAAAAATAAACAAAAAAAGCTCCCAAGAAATAAACCTAGGAGCTTTAACAAATCGGTGACAAAACAAACTACTCTTTTATAAATTTAGTTTTGTATGACACTCCATCTTTTTTCAGTTCAAGAAAATATACAGCAGCACTTAACTCACTTGCGTCAATATCTAGGCTTCCAGAAAAGACATTCAAGCTGATACTGATAAGAAGAGCTGAGTTAGTATTGTAAACATATACTTCATATTTACCATTCTCTAAATTATTTACTTTTAATTTACCAGGTGTTGGGTTTGGAGAAAGCGTCCAATCATTGGGCCAACTTTGCTTAACAGATGTAGAAATTGATTTGGCCAAAACTCCAGACTCATCACTACAGGCTTCCGTTCCATCTTGGTATTCAAACGAGATTTTGCCTGAATATTCCTTAGTTTGACTTGGTTTGAATCCAAGAGAGAATGAATATTCTCCACCTGCTTCAATTTCAATTTCCCCTTCCCCAAGCTCAAAAGCGTCTTCAATTTTGCTAAGGTCAAAGTCTTCGTCCAAAGTCGAAGTAAAGCCAGTTAGAACAAGTGGTGCATAGGATTCATAAATCACGTCATCGATTTCACAAGTTTTATTTTCTACTACAATGTTTTCATAAACTGTTTCATTATTTTCTATATCTCCAAAATCAACATCATAGATATCAAAAGTAATATCTGCCACAGACATCACGGCATTTCCAGATGTTGCAACAATATCAATTCCATAGGCAAAACCCTCACTGGCACAAATGGCAAAGCCAATCTCATCGGAGTATTCACCCCAGAGGCTTGTTCTAAACTCAACAAGTATCTCCGCCATCTCACCTGTATCAAGTGTGAGAGGGAAGTCATCTTTATTCAAAATTACAAAACCCTTGTCTCCATATTTTAAATTCACATCTGTAAATTCGAGTGGTAAATCATTCTTATTTTCTATCTTAAAGATTCGAGTTATTGGGTCCTCACCCATAAATAATCCAAAGTCTGAATAATTCCCCCCATCATTTCCAACATCTTCAGATTCGGCAAAAACTATATTCTGAGGTGTGTATTCAATCGTTTCTGTAGTAATGTTTCCAGCCCAGTCCACAAATATAATTTCTGCACTCGCCTCCTTACTAATATCTTCTACCTCCGCACTCCAAGGGTAAATTGCGTTGTATTGACGGTTAGATATTATTGTAGTAGTGAGTTTAAAATTTGTTGAATTGTTATTATTTAAAATCAGCTCATAAAAACCAGATGTATTGCTCTCATCTTCAATGAAATCGGATACTGCCCCAACAAATTCTGAACCTATGCAGTTGTTCTGGCCGACTGTAACTTCGGGTGGTGCTTGATCTTCAATTTTTTCAATATTCATTAAATGAGTCGATGTCGGCCATCCGTAAGAATCCCATTCGTCGTAACCATAGGCATAAACTGCAAATTTATGCTTTGACCCCACACTCCGAACGCCATAGACACCATCCCCAGGTAGCTCAATATTCAAATGCCCATAAATCTTGCCGTCAAGTGGTGTATCCCAATCAATCTCATCGGAACCACCCGCACCGTCAAGTGTGTGATATTTAACAGTTTGACCAGAAAACACAGTAGATAATTTTTTCCATACAGTTTCTGTCTTGCCAACAACTCCCCATTCAAGATCGTCAGGCGGTGCCCCATAGGAATCTTCTGTTTCATAAACCATCATCAAATAATTTTCTTCAAAACCGTTTAGTCCTTGACCGCCACTTGAGGCTGGAGTAGCAAAAATAATTTCGTGTTTAAACTGCTCCACTGGTGTGATTGCCATTGCAAATGGATCTGAATTCGCACCTCCGTCATCATCTTGGGCACTAGGGTTGTAATACATTACAGAAATTGGATTATCGGCAGAATAAAGTGCAATCTTGGGAGCATCATTATCATACTTTCTAGGCCAAACACGGGTTTCCAACCATCCTTCGTTTTGCAAACCACCTCTTCCCTGTGGCAAGGATGCAAATACATTTCCATCTTTATAAATAGTCGTATTATCTTCTTTTGCAAATATTCTCAGTAACCCCGAGTGATCTCTATTTTGAATTTTAGGTACAAAATAATGCTCACCCCAAGTGTGCATAGGAATGTCCATCTCGACATTATAGTCACAAGCTCTGATATCCGTCGGAATATCGGCACAGAAATGCCCAGAAATTAACCCAAAAGGTTTTGTTCCCTCAAAATAGGTTCCGGCAATTGTTTGATTTTCCTTTGTTGCAATCGTCGGCACAACCGCCACATCACCTGCATCTAGTCTGAACTCAGCCTCTTCCCCTGGCCAAATTTCACCCTTGCCTTGAACATTGACAGATGTATTCTCATCTACTCCACCAAGAGTCATAGTTATCTTAGTGCCGTCATAGGCAGCAACAAGAGTCACCATGTTCGGTAAAGAATTAATTCCGTTAAACGGACGAGAGGTGTAAGGAGTGGCAATATATTCGGTACCCATTGCACTTGTTGGAATTGCCAAATATCCGTCACTCGTCGCCTTAATCCTAACGACAGCATAGACGGTGATAGGATCATCAGAAAAAACATGAATCCCACGACCTTCGTAAACTTGAGCTGGTGGAGTTTCGTTATTACAGCAGGCATAATTAAACGGCAGAGCCTCAGAAAATAATAAATCAAATACAATAACATCATTTGCTAATGTTCTCTTTTGCAAGTATTTTCCTGTTCCTGGAATTTCTAAAGTCACATCTGTTTCCACATCCGATGTGACATATATTTTAAAGAAATCACCTTGTGCATTCTTCAAATATGGAGGAGGAAGAGCCAGCCAGAAATCAGTACCAGCATTGCTTGGTCTAAATTTAGAATAAATTGTCTCTTCTGATTTCCCATTTGAACTAAATGCAAACAGTATTAACACTATGAGTGCTATAAATTTTGTAGAAAAAAGATTGTTCATCGCAGTCTCCGATTAATTGAGGGATAGAATCATTTACCTGTTCATATTTAAATACCGTGCCAAAACAACATTCAACTTCTTTTAATCAGTGCAAAATACTACGAAGCTACTTTATTATCAATGACTTACAAATTATTAAAATAAAATCTAAGTCTCTTGTATAAGTCAATTTGAAGGAAAAGCGTTATGCAGTCTCTTCCACACTATAATAAGAGTAACACAAATACCAGCAAAAGGTTACACAACTAATTACAAATATTTTAATTATTATTTAGAATTTTCTTTTTGTCATACAATTGTCTTAGTTTATTGTTTGGCTAAGTTAAAGTATTTGAATTCTTTAAAATACACTATTATTAAAAATAGTGGAATTGTGAGCCTGAGTTCGGTCAAATCCCCACTGAAGAAGATTGTGAAAATATATGGAGTTGATAATATTAAAAAGACTGAGATTAATTTTCTAATTTTTTTGGAAATACCCATCATCAAAATTCCAAGGAAGCTGAACACAAATAATAATTGGTAAACATATCTAAATACAGTATTTTCTTTAAAACCTTCCGAAATTATTAAATCTCCAAGAAACAGCCTCACTCCGATATAAATTATTAAAAAACTAAGAATTAGTGGTAGAGATTTTTTCAGTGAGGTGATAATGCTTTCCTCTTTAATGACATATTGATATGCAAAAAATGATGAAACAATGAGTGCAGAAGATTCTCTAAAAAGTGTAGCAAGAATTACTATCAACGAGAGCTTTAATGAATTATTTCTTGAACCGAAAAGAGCAAGTGCCAAGAGTATAAAAAAATATGATGGGAAATCAT
>JAJRPT010000200.1 GCA_024280675.1 Bacteroidota bacterium | reverse complement strand
CGTTGCAATCGGAATACCACCCATCTCAAGAGGGGCAAGCACTTCGTAATCTTCTGGTAACAATTCAATAAGTGCATCCGCAATTTTCTTCAGTAATTTCGGTCGTGATTCAAATTGGTACTTGTCAAAATATTCGTTCGACACCACCCCACTCCGCAACTTGAATTTACCATTTATATGAGACACCTCAAATATTTCTTTTGCTAGTTCTTGTTTTGTCATTGCTTTTTTCTTGGGGTTTAAGTGTTTTTATTAATAATTTCCAATCATAAATGCCGTGCTTGGCAATGCAACTACTGCTTTTTCAGTCTTTGTCATCTCAAAAAGTGAGGCTGCATACCTTAGCTGAGACTTCTGTTGCCCCGTTAGTCCATTCCAAGAACTTAGTAGTTCTAATGGGTCTAGTCCTAGTGATTTTGCCAATGATGAAGAAATTTCTACATCTTCTTCGCCCATTAAACTCTTTATGAGCTCCTCGAATGAATCCTTTCGCTCTGGGAAAGTCCTAAGACGAACAAGCGTTTTTGTATCCACTCCAATCATCTCTTTTGCAATTTCAAGCGTCCGCAGCATTCCGCCCAGCTCATCGACTAGCCCGTTTTCCTTTGCATCCCGCCCGGTCCAAACACGCCCCTTTGCAAGCTCTCTAGCTTCCTCAAAAGTAAAATCTCGTGACTGAGCTACTTTCTCAACAAAACGTCTATAGATGCCAGAGGAAAGAAGGCGTAGCTTGCCCAAGTCACCTTTTGAATAGGGGTAATATCCATTGAGAAACTGTGAGGCTGGCCCTGTTGAAATTGTATCTATTGCCACCCCAGCCATGTCTGCAAGACGTGAAACATTCGGGATTTGTAAAATGACACCGATTGACCCTGTGATTGTTTCTGGGTGTGCTATGATTGTGTCGCATGCCATTGCCATATAATATCCGCCCGATGCCGCAACTGAACTCATTGAAGCAATGACTGGCTTCACCTTTTTAGTTTTTTGTATTTCTTCCCACATCTCGTCGGAGGCGATTACTGATCCACCCGGCGAGTCTATTCTGAGAATAATCACTTTCACATCATCATCTTCTCTGGCTTTCTTTAGATATTCAATATATTTCCCAGAGCGAATTTCATAGGAATCATCGCCAAAGCCACCCTTTCCTTTGCCAGAATGAATTGGACCAGTCCCGTAAATTATTGCAATTTTAGTGTCATCTTCGGCATGCTCACGGTTGCTATTGGGTTCGCTTGCCAAGTATTTTTTTACGGAAACAAGTTGTAGCTTTTCTTTTTCGGCATGGTCGTGAGAATCATTTTCTTTTTTATCTGTCTCACTAGATTCGCCATGCAGTTTAATTTCAAGAAAATCTTTGAAATTTGATTCGGTAAAATATCCGTCAATAAAGCCAAGTGCCAGTATTGAATCGGCTGTGAAAACCCCACGTGCCATTACATCTTTAACAAAACCCTCGCTCATATCTCTGGATTCGGCAATTTCTGAGACAAGTGCTCCAAAGCGTTGAGAAAGCAGAACCCTTAGCTGATAACGTGCCGAGTCGCTGTATGAGGTACGTGACATTGATTCGCCAGCAGATTTGAAATCTTCGAATTGTTCTATATGAAAATCTATTCCAAACTTATTAAAAAGCTCTTTCATAAATAATGAGCTTATGCCATATCCATTCATCTCAAGCAATCCTTCGCTGGGCATAAATATAGAATCGGCTGGCAGGGCTGATAAATAAGTGTTCTCATCGCCGTATTCAATAAAAGCATAGACGAATTTGCCAGACTTTTTAAATTTATTTATAGCTTCATTTAATTCCAAAGCTCGTGGAAGTGGAATCCTGCCCAATGGTTTGAGGTAAATCCCTGCAATATTCTCATCTTCGGAAGCCCTGTCAATCGCCGTTAGTGTTGTTAAAAAAGAGGAGCCTCGTTTCTTGCCACTAAACACAGAGAATGGACTCTCTTTTGTATATTCTCTAGCTCCGGCAGAATAAGTTAAATAAAGCACTGATTTTTCGCCTAAGACAGTTGTTTCCTCGCTTGATTCAAAACTAAAGTCGGTTAATTTTGATCCCGCATAAGAAAAAAGAGCGATTATTGTAAAAATAAATAATCCGATTGCTCCAAGTATAATTACGACTGGCACCCACCAACGTGAAGAGCTTCGTGGTCTGGAATAATGCGGAGGAGGATAAGGCATAGGTGGTAGACCGCCGCCCATATTTGGTGGCGGAGGGTAAGGAGCTTGAGGTGGAGTCGGTGGTGGTGGAGGATTGTTTCCAGTTCCAGTATTTTCATTCTTGTCAAAATCACTCATGCCAAAATTCCATAGTAATTAGTGTAAAATTTTATATGCAAAGATACGCAAATTGGAAAGTTAGGTTACAATTATTAATTTTGTAACTATGACAAGACTAGAACTTATATCTAAAATAGAAAAGAAGATCAGACCCTTACTCTTGAGGCTGCCTCCGCATTACGCAGTATCTTTTTATTCTAATCAGAAAAAGAAGTTTTTGCAGAAACTGGCAAATGATTATTCCAATATTTCCAACCTCAGAGATAACAATCACCTTGCATTAAAACCAACAAGACTGTGGAATATAGATTTTGGCTTCCCACTCTTTAATGCAGCGGGAATGTTCAAAAGAGGTGAGGGCTACTATACTATGGCGGTGCAGGGTGCTGGTGCTTGGCTTTGTGGCACGACTACTGGCTTGCCAAGGACTGGGAATTTCAAATCGGGTGTGTTGCACCCCTTTGCACCGTTTCCAGCTTCGGGATCTTCGGTCAATTGGATGGGCTTGCCAAATGAATCACATGCCACCGTCGCCGGCAGAATATATCATCTGCAGAAAATGCCATATTGCCCGATTGGAGTAAGTTTGGCATCTGATAATGGTATTAAAAAATCCGACGCACTAGAGTTATTGATTGAGGGTCTGAAAATGTATGAAATGTCTGGTGCTGATTTTGCTGAAATCAACGAATCCTGTCCAAATACCGAAGAAGAACTCACTCATCTGAATTCAATAGACCCAGAGCTTGCAAAACGGCTTGAATATATCCGAGACAATTTCCTAGAAAAGCGACAAAAGAATTTCCCTGTGATAGTTAAATTTTCTGTCGATACTGATGCTAGACTTGTTCCAAAGTTAATAAATTTATTGATAGATTTGGGCTTTGACGGTGTGAATTTTGGAAACACATCTACTCAATATTCAAAAATAATTGAACAAATCTCAGATGGTGAAAAAGATCTATTCCAATATTTTGTAAAAGAATTTGGCGGTGGTATTTCTGGTTTACCGCTCAGAGAATCTTCATTAGATCTCATAAAAATTTCAAATAATGAAATAAAGAACAATAATTTGAAAAAAGAATTTCACATAATCAGAACAGGCGGAGTGATGTCCGCAGATGATTTATCCCAATCATTGACCAGTGGAGCTAGCCTGTGTCAATGGTACACTGGCTATTTTTCGCAATTTTCAAGACATGGCCATAGTTTATATAAAAGAATTAATGATGAAAGAATTAAAAATATATAATTTTCTTTTTTTCAAAATTTCTAGAAGTATTTTTTCTCAATAAATTTTTATATCTTTGGAAAATATTTATTTAATTTTCTAAAAGGAATTAACATGAAAAGTCTTATTTCTATTCTATTGTTGTCAATGCTTATGTTTTCTAGCTCTTTTGCTCAGAGCAAAAAAATTGTTCCAGAGAATGATTTCTCTATTGGTATCGAGATGAACACAGCGGATCTAAATCACACTAGGAAAATTAGTGCTGCTTTTGGCCCAACGATTAATTACGCAATAGACAAAGATTTCCACGTCGGTACAAGACTTGGCTTTGCATTCATTTCAGGCTACGAAAAATCGGCAACAAATAGCGACGTAGATGGCTATACAAAATTTACTTTCGCACCTTATGGGCGTTATTTCTTTAAAAGTATACGCAATATGCGTCCTTTCATAAAGGGTGAGTTCGAATTAACTTCGGATCTGCTATCAAGCGGATCTACTGGAGAAACTAAAACAGAAAGCACAACTAATTTGAATCTTTCAGCAGGTGGTGCTTGGTATCCATTCAATAATGTCGGAGTTTACGCCGGCGTCAGATTTTTTAATTTTAATATCGATGACAAATTTTGGATGGCAGGAATTGGTAATACTTACCTTGGTATTGAATGGTACCTGTAATTTTTGATTAAAATATACAATTAACTTGTTCGTGAATATTATTTGGGAAACATTTTTAATGTTTTAAGTGTTGTTTACGATAATGCTAGTGAGTGTTTTTTGCTACTTTAGGAATTTTTAAGGATATGATGTACATTAATCTAAGATTGACAGTTTTAATTTTGCTCATGCTTGGGCTGGGAACAATTAAAACTTATTCGCAACTGCCGCCCGAACTTGTTTCCCCAGATGATGCAGAGAAATGCCTGCCTCGTAGCATTTCATTTGATTGGGAAGCCTCGATGAATGCAGTGGGGTATATATTGCAGGTTTCAGATATTGACGGAGATTTTTCCTCTCCAGTCTTTCAGAGTGCTCCTTTGACTTCGACTGCCCAATTCTATGAATTAGAGGATAATTTAACAGAGTATTACTGGCGGGTGGCATCGCTGTCCTCCTCGAATACTTTCTGGAGTGAGTCTAGGACTTTCACCACACAGGCAAGCCCATTATTACTTTTTGTACCACCCGGCGAGTCAGTTTGCCAGGAAAAGCAGATGATTCTTCATTGGGAAGAGTACGACGGTGCAATTTCATATAATGTGCAGATTGCAACTAATATTGGCTTTTCAAATTTTATTACTAACACAACCGCTGCACTGTCTAGTTCCTTTACTAGATTACTTCCAGACAATGACGCAAAATATTATTGGAGAATTAGTGCAAATTACCTAAACGGTGGGGTGAACTGCCAAACAGAATGGTCGGAGGTAAGAAATTATACTACAAAAATTGCTCCACCTAATGACCCTACTCCAGCTCAAGATTCGATTGGCTTGCCTCTTGTGCTTGATATTTCTTGGAATAATGTGACTAACGGTATTTTCTACAACTTTGAGATTGCCTCCGATGATAACTTCCAGAATATTGTAAGCTCTAGCTATTCAATCGTCTCAACGAGTGCAAGCGTTGATTTGGGAACAAATTTTAACAGCGATTACTACTGGAGGGTTGCCACCATCGATGACCCTGGGTGCTTAAGTGATTGGTCTTCAACTTTCCATTTCAAGACTATTGCAGAGAAACCAATTCTACTAGAACCAGAAAATGAAGCTGTTTGCGTACCGGTCAATAATGCTTATTTTTCTTGGGAGCCGGTTTCTGAGGCAAATGCTTACAGGCTTCAAATCTCACTAGATATAGCTTTTAATGATACTGAAAATAATATTGCTAATATTTCTTCTACATTCAGAAGTACAAACCTTTCAGACGATGTCACTACTTTCTATTGGAGAGTGAGGGCAGAAGACGGTGTAACGATTGGTGCTTGGTCGGACACAAGAGAATTTAAGTCTGGCATCTTCGATACAGAAGTAATCAGCCCTGCCAATAACGCAGAAGAAGTCTACATTGAGGCGACACTGCAATGGGGTTCTAACAGTGTGTACACAAACAACTGGCTACAAGTCTCACCCACTGTTGAATTTGAAGAATCAACATTAATTTTCAATGATTCAACACTGAATGTGGAAGAAGTAAAAGTGGTTATGCCTGATTATGTAACAACATACTACTGGAGAACAAGCTCGACTTATGGAGAATGTTATACAAATTGGAGCGAACCAGCAGCCTTCACAACAATCAAAGGTTCGCCCGACTTATTATTGCCAGAAGACAATGCTATAAACCAGCCCTTGGTGGTTGATTTTGATTGGAAAGATATTCCAATGGCTCAGGCATACAGGATAGAAGTGTCAGAGAACTCTGATTTCTCTGGTAATAAGATTAAGAAAATTGGATTCTCCACCTCTGCAATACAGATTGTTGTAAAAGCAGAGACGAAGTATTATTGGCACGTAAGAACATTGCACCAAGTAAGTACTGGAGAAGAGAAAATGAGTCCATGGTCGGAGACTTTTGAGTTTACAACAAATGTTGCACCAAGTGGAGTTCCATTGCTCGAATCTCCTGAGCATAATAGCAAAATGATTGCCCGCTCAAGTGATTTCTTTTGGTCAGAGGTAGAGGGTGCAGACTCCTATAATTTTGAATTGGCATTGGATAACGATTTTCCAATCATAGCTCACTCCATCACTTCTATACAAAGCAACTCATTCAGCCTTTCGAGTGCAAGCATTTCGCTTGAGAACTATCAGACATATTTCTGGAGGGTGAATGCTCAGAACAATTCTGGACCATCGGACTGGTCATCGGTTTGGGAATTCCGAACCATAGCTCCCGCTGTTATAGATGTTGTAGTTTTAAAAAATCCAGAAAGTGAAGCCGGCGGGGTAAATCCAGAGAATATTGCTTTCTCCTGGTTTGAGGTTGATAACACACTCGAATACAAGGGTGGCTATAAAATTCAAGTGGCAACAAGCTCTTCTTTTTCTGGAGATGAACTGAAAATTGATTTTGGTTTAATTTGGAAAGGAAACAAGACTATTCCACTCCTAGATGCTGAAACAAGTTATTTTTGGAGGGTTCATGGTTGGAATGAGGCGGGTGCGGGTCCGTGGAGCGATGTTTGGGCATTCGAGACGGGTTTAAGCTCAGCCCTAGAGAATAATTTTGTTAGTAAGCTACAAATCAGTCCCAACCCTGCAAACGAAAGAACTCTTATCAGTTTTGATAGCAAGCAGTCTGGGAATGCTCAAGTGCTGGTCTATGATATGAATGGGAACTTAGTTAGTACAATCTACTCTGGTATGATTTCTAGGGGGAGCGAACAACAGTTCACCCTTAATTCAACTAAGTTAAGCTCTGGTAAATACATGCTGGTCATTCGAACTGCTGGCAAAATTGCAGCAAAACAATTTAGTGTGATTCGCTAAAATTGTTGTCTTATCTTTTATTGAAATGATTACCACGATGTTTTTTAGCATCGTGGTTTTTTGTGCATCCTTTCTCATTTCTATTTTTATAATATTCCACACACACTTCCTCTCCCCCACATTCCACAAAAAAAAAGCCCAACTAAGGAGATAGTCAGGGCTTTTGAAAGAAATTATTCTTGATCTTATGTTTATTGTGCAGCTTTTAGATTTGGAAAGCTCTTGTCCAGCACCTTGTTCCATTCTG
>JAJRPT010000199.1 GCA_024280675.1 Bacteroidota bacterium | reverse complement strand
TTTAACTGATAATGATTTTGCTGATTTGATTCCAGTTTGCTATAAAGATGTCAAGAATGGTAAAAGTGATGAAGCTATTTTTAAGTTGTTTTCTTTGGGAGTTTCTACAAATAGAGATGAATGGGTTTTTGATTTTGATAGAAGTAATTTGATAAATAAATCTAGTTTTTTGTCTAAAACATACAATGACAGTATTGAAACTGGAATACTTGATGAATCAATTAAATGGAGTAGTACACTTGAATCGAATCATAAAGGAAGGCATAAATCTAAGTTTAAAAAAGAATCAGTAACAAAATATAGTTACAGACCTTACAGTTCAGAATTCTATTATTCTGAGAAAATATTTAGCGACAGATTAACTCAAAACCATTATAATATGTTTGGCGTTGATTTAAATCTTGATAATAAAGTAATTTCGATTTCAGGTTCAAATTATAACAAACCTTTTCAATCTCTTTCATCAAAAAAAATATCTAGCCTTGATTTTCTTGAAAAAACACAATGTCTCCCACTCCACCGCTACGACTCTGGTGGCAAGCGAACAGACAACATAACAGACTGGGGCTTGACTCAATTTGCGAGCCATTACAAAGACAAAGCAATCGAAAAAGAAGATATTTTTCATTATACTTATGGAGTTTTGCACAGCCCAGCCTACCGCAAGAAATATGAGCTAAATTTAAAACGAGAATTTCCACGCTTGCCGTTTTATGAAGATTTCCACATGTGGGCAAGCTGGGGAAAAGAGTTAATGGACTTGCACATCGGTTTTGAATCTGCAAAGAAATATGAAATCACAAGAACAGATTTACCACTCGACGAACGCAGAAAAGATATAAAGCTAAAGGTAAAGTTAAAAGCAGACAAAGACGCTGGAACAATCGCAATAGATGAGCTTACAACACTAAGTGGCATTCCATCTGCTGCATGGGAGTATAAGCTAGGCAATCGCTCTGCTTTGGAGTGGGTGTTCGATCAACACAAAGAGAAAAAGCCTAAAGACCCAACAATCAGAGAGAAATTCAATACATACCGTTTTGCAGATTACAAAGAGCATGTGATTGATTTGTTAATGAGGGTTACAAGTGTGTCAGCTGAGACTGTGAGAATTACTGAAGAGATGGAAAAGTCAAATCTTTAAAATAAAACTTGACTTTATGCAAAACATTTTTTATGTTCGTAGCAATAATACCTGCCAAGCCTCTTACAATTTATTTTGTGATGCTCAAATGGGCAGGTTTTCTTCTGTCTATGCCAAACAATCTATTAAATATCGAGAATCAATCTTCTAAAACAAAGAGGAATGGTATTTAATGATGAAGAACGTGCAAAACGGTATTTATCAAATATCAGTTATTACAGATTAAAAGCCTATTGGTATCCTTACCGAGATTTATCCGATCCAGATGAGAATTTCAAAGAAAGTATTAGTTTTGAAAAAGCATTGAATATCTATGTATTTGACAGGGAATTATTCAAATCTAAAAAAGTATTTGATTATTTACAATCCAAGGCTGTTTCTGATATTATTAACACGACACTAATATAGTTTGCTTTTTAAACAAATATTTCTTGTGTTTGTAATGGAAAAAATCGACTTAAGAAAGCTGTCTGTTGAGCAAAGAAATAGCCAGCGAAAGCTAGCTGTTCGTCTGCATAAATCAGGAGCGAGTTAAGAAGCATTTTCAGCATGAGAATATTAGATATGTGCCTTAGGTATAGTTGGTGTCGGGTTAATAATAACAAATTTACCAAAAATAAAATAAGCAAAGTTGAATTGCTAGGAATTATTTCCACATCTGTTTTTGCTATTGGGAAATAGGAAAGGGGGTTTGTATTTTTATTCCTAGGAAAATCTTACAACAAGAATGCGAAGAAGAGTGATAAGTGACACCTTATTTCTAAATCGACAAAAAAAAATGCTCCCGCACTTTGAAAAGTGAGAGAGCAAGCACAGTGCCAAAGACATTACACCCTACTTAAACCAGAAAGTTCCTTAATTTCATCTGAGTTCAAGGCTTTAGAAAATATTTTAATTTCATCTACCATGCCAGTGAAACGAGTAGCAGTACCAGAACCCCATTGACCATTTTGCCACCAATGTCTCGAAACACCAGACTCATCTCCGATTACCATCACTTCTTGAAGCTGCGACCCAATTAAAACTCCATTTACATATGTCTTCATTATTTTGTCGCTGTATGAAATTATGTAATTCATCCATACATTTTGATGCTCGTTATTTTTAAAATAGTAGTATAAGGCGGGGTCTGGGGAAATTTCATTGTCGCTTATTTTATTGCTAGCACCTACTGCAAATTGTAAGTAATTCTTATCGTCCGAAGGTCTTTTGGAGCCATAGCCTATTCCTAGCCAGCCGTTTACTTGGTCGCCAAAGGAAAGGTAAAAGCCACCATAACTAGTGGTCCAAGATTCTTCATAGACCCACATACTAATGGCAAACTCTTCCATGTCTTCAAAATTAATTTTAGGCAATATAACGTGTCCTCCAGCATCGGAGTTTGTTCCTGTGCCAGTTACTCTTAACGCCTGAGAAGAGATTCCAGTAGCAAAAGAATAATTCCCGGCTAGGGTTCCATGATTTTCAAACTGGGTTTCATCCATTGCATTTTTGTCATCAAAGCTCCAATACGCAATAAGATTTTCATTGTCGTCATGCTTACCAACATTGTCATCAATGAAATCCTCTTTTACACAAGACGAGATTAAAAGTGTTAGAGTTATTAGCCATAAATATTTCATTTCAATTCTCCTAGAATATTATTAAATGTAGTTTGTAATGCAGCAATATATAATATTTTATTGACAATATGATTTTTCTCTTGCTTTTTTATTTTTCTTTTCGCATATTCAGTCATAAAAGATAGACAAATAGATTATTCACATTTAGGTGGAGGTGCGCTATGAGCAATGACACACAAAGTGCGACGAGTGAATCGCAAAATGCAGTGAGTGGTTCGCAAACTTACTTCTCACTCGAAAAAGCACTTGAGAATCCAGAGAAGGTCTTTAAACTCGATCTTCACTTCAAAGACATCAAGTATTTCCCACAAGCAATACTAAATTTCCCCAAGCTAAAGGAACTCTACCTTTGGAACAACACAATAGAAACCATACCAGATGCAATTTCCAAACTCAAAAACCTTCAAGTACTTGAGCTGTCTGGAAATAAACTGACAACTTTGCCCGATTCAATCGGCGAACTTACCGAGTTAAAATCGCTCATCCTTTCTTGGAATAAAATAACTAAACTTCCGGACTCCATTGGCAATCTCACGAATCTTAAAAGACTAGGACTCAACAACAACGTCATTGAACTGTTGCCACCGTCCATCGGTAATTTGAGTAATTTAGAAGAACTTGTTGTTTCTGAAAATGAACTTCAATCCTTGCCCGACTCCATTGGCAATCTTTCCAATTTGCTGAGTTTACATCTCTGTAGCAACCATTTAAAATCAATCCCGGGTTCCATTGGCAATCTCTCAAAATTAGAGAAGTTAGAGTTGCACTCAAACCACATCAACTCGCTTCCCGACTCAATAGCAAGCCTTACAAGTCTCCAGAAGATAAGACTTTATAAAAATTTATTAGTAGAATTGCCAAAAGGTTTTGCCTCGCTCACCAGACTGAGAAAGCTGCTCCTCTATGAAAATGAGCTTCATACTTTGCCTGAAAATATCGGGGACATGAGTTCTTTAGAAAAACTTGAACTGGGGGCAAATCAACTCGAATCAGTTCCAGAATCTATTAAAAATTTAAAAAATCTCAAAACACTAGATGTGAGCAAAAATAAACTCGGGCAAAAGCAGACTGCATTTCTAAAAGAAAATCTAAGTGCTAGATTAATCCTAGATTAATAATAAGATAATATTCTATAATATTTACAACTCCCACAAGCATTTGTATGTGGGATTTTTTTTGAGGGCAAAGAGCTAAATTGAATGAATAATACGAGTCACTGTACCAATGATTTCAAATGAAAAATCCGAACCAATTTCCAATGGATAAAAGCCCGAGTCCTGTGACTCTAGGAAAATTTCACCATCAATATTCCGATAATACTTTACCGTCATATTATCTCCAAACACGGCAAGAACCAACTTACCATCAGTGGGCTTGATTGAGGTGTCAATTATTAAAATATCTCCATCGAAAATACCAGCATCTTTAAGATCGGAGCCGCTTATTCGTGCAAAAAATGTGGAAGCCGGACGTTCAATCAACATTTGATTGAGATCGATCGCCAATGCCTCAGACCCAGACTCAACAGGTACAGGAATGCCAGCCGATACGCTCATTTGATAGAATGGGATTTTAATACTTGCCGAAGGATCGACGCTAAAAAGTTCGATAGGCATAAGATTGTTCCTCTTTTTGTAAATTATTGTTCAATGCCAAAAAGCGTTCCCCCACATTTGACTCTGGACTTCGCCACAAATTAAAAAAATATCTGACATAAAAAAAATTGATTTTATAAATGAAAGCAAAACTTATTTTGTGAAAAAAGAATTAAGAATTAATTTTTTGTGCCGATAAATGACGGGTAAAGTTTCGATGATGAACAATATTAATAATCCATGGAAGGATGTCGCCGAAGTTAATTATATTGCTTTGTGTTCTTGCAACACTTTTTTGCTATTCCTCTGCAGAAACCCCAGACCCTAACTGGTATGTAACAGATGGCACTGTTAATTCTATTGTAGCAGACGGAGTTAGGACTTATATCGGAGGCAACTTTAGTTACGTCGGACCCAAAACGGGACATGGTGCTAAACTAAGTAGAACAGATGATTCCCCAGATTTAAAGTTTCCTAGAGTAGATGGAGAAATCTTTGCGGTAGTCTCCGATGGGCTTGGTTCTTGGTATATTGGTGGGAATTTCACCACTGTGGGTTCTAAGAGCAGAGATAATTTAGCTAAAATCAACTCTAGTGGCACACTTGACGATAGCTGGAATCCAAAAGCAAATGCTAATGTGTATTCGATTGCAATAAGCGGAAGCGATATTTACGTGGGCGGTGAGTTTACATCTATTGGCGGGACCGCCAGAGATTATATTGCAAAATTAAATAACAGCGATGGCTCGGCAGACCTTAGCTGGAATCCAAAAGCAAATAGCACAGTTTATACAATCGCAGTAAGCGGAAGTGATATTTATGTGGGCGGTGAATTTACATCTATTGGTGGGGCCGCCAGAGATTATATTGCAAAATTAAATAACAGCGATGGCTCAGCAGACCTTAGCTGGAATTCAAATGCAGGTAATTCTGTTTACACTTTAGCTATTTCTGGAAGCGATATTTATGTGGGTGGAGATTTTGGAACTATTGGTGGGGCCGCCAGAAATTATATTGCCAAACTCAATAACACAGATGGCTCAGCAGACCCAACCTGGAATCCAAATGCAAACACTAGGGTCTATACACTGGCGTTAAGCGGAAGCTATGTTTACGTGGGTGGATGGTTTACCTCTGTTGGAGGGATGACCAGAAACCGAATTGCAAAGATTAACAGCACAAGCGGCTCAGTCGATGCGGTTTGGAATCCAAATGCAAACTCTAATGTTTTGTCTTTGGCAATAAGTGGAAGCTATGTCTACGTGGGTGGTGCTTTTACTTCAGTTGGGGGTTTAGACAGGAACCGAATTGCCAGGCTCAACAACTCTGATGGCTCAGCCGATGCGGCCTGGAATCCGAACGCAAGCTCAAGGATAAATGCGATGGCATTTATTGGTTCGGATTTATATATCGGTGGCAGTTTTGTAAGTGTTGGAGGAGATGATAGGAATAATTTGGCAAGGCTTAAAAAAGATGGGACTCTTGATCCGAACTGGAATCCCAATGTTGATAATAACATATACACTATGAAAGTATCTGGTTCAGATTTATATATCGGTGGAGACTTTACCAGTGTTGGAGGAGTGCCAAGAAACCGTTTAGCAAAATTAGGCAAGGTTTTTGGAAATGTTGATGCTGGTTGGAATCCAAATGCAAACAGCAGAGTTTTAGCAATAGAGACATCTGGTAGTGAAATTTACGTAGGCGGAGATTTTGGAACTATTGGTGGGGCCACCAGAAATTATATTGCCAAACTCAACAACTCTGATGGCTCAGCCGATGCGGTCTGGGACCCAAATGCTAATAACACAGTTTACGAGATTGAAGTATCTGGATCGGATATTTATGCGGGCGGGTGGTTTACTACAATTGGAGGTGAGGGCCGAAACAACGTCGCAAAGTTAAATAATACAGATGGAAATGCTGATGCTACTTGGAATCCAGATGCCGGGGCTATTGTCTACGACATGGCCTTGCAGGATTCAAGTGTTTATATTGCTGGAGGTTTTGTCAATGTTGGAGGGGTGAGCAGAAACCGAATTGTCAAGGTCAATAATACAAATGGTGATGTCAATACTCTCTGGGATGGGAATGCAAATTCGCTGGTTTACACTGTTTCAGTAAAAAATTCTAATATTTATGTTGGTGGATTATTTACAGAAATTGGAGGAGAAAGCAGAAATTATGTAGCTAGACTCAATAGCAGAAATGGAGCGGCAGACTCTACTTGGGATCCAAATGCTAACGGTGAGGTCAGGGCAATTGAATTTGCACCAAATAATATTTATCTGGGTGGGGATTTTACGAAAATGGGCAGGGGATTTCAACCATATTTTGCAAAGCTTGAGCTTAGAAGCGTTGCCCTTCTTCCCGATAATGATACCGATGGTGTCGATGACTCAGACGAGGATGGAGGGCCAAATTCGGGCGATGGAAACTCTGACGGAATACCAGATTCTCAGCAAAGTTCTGTTGCAAGTTTCTATCACAGCGTATTGGATGATTATATTACAATCGAATCAAGTTCCTGCGACTCAATCTTCAATGCAGGAGAGGCAGCCATAGACTCTAGTGCAATCTATCTTTTCCCTTATGGATCTGTCAGCTTTACTATTCCTTGCTCAAATGCAGATGTTAAAATATATTATCACGGAGTGAGTTCTCTTTCTGCTTATAGTTATAGAAAGCTAAAGTCAGACCAGACCTGGTTTAACTTCTCAGATTTAACTTATGGCTCGGAAGTAGTTAATGGAAAAATAGTTGCCACCGTAACTCTTAGCCTAAATGACGGAAACCCCGAAGATTATGACGGAGTGATAAACGGCTCTATCACCGACCCTGGTGGTCCAGTGCTTTTGTCCTCTGCAACAAATATTCCAATATGGGATAGTCCTTGGGCTATTGCTGCATTTTCTATGTTTGCTATAATTGTGTGGATTAACAGCAAGCATTTAAACTTTTAAATTACAGTCCTTGACTCAGTAAATTATAGTTAGTTTGCAAATAAAATATGAAATTTATTGCAAAAACATTCTTTGGGCTTGAAGAAGTGCTCCAGTCTGAGTTGCAGGCTCTTGGTGCAAAGAAAATCAGAATCTCAAAAAGAGCTTGTCTTTATGAAGGCGACAAAGAGTTGCTCTATAAATCCAATCTTTATCTCCGAACTGCACTGAGAATATTAGTTCCTTTTGAAGAATTTGTAGCGTTTGACGAAAACAGGCTTTATAAAAAAATTAAAACTATCGATTGGTCTAAGATTTTTTCACTGGAGCAAACCTTTGCAATAGACACCACCGTGAACTCTTCCCGTTTCCGACATTCTAAATACCTTGCACTCAAAATTAAAGACGCAATCGTCGATAAATTCCGTGATGAGTTTGGCTCAAGACCTTCGGTCGATACAGAAAACCCTGATATAAGAATCAATGTACACTGTAATGAAGCCAACTTTACCATCTCGCTCGACAGCTCGGGGGATTCCCTGCACAAAAGAGGATACAGAGAAAGAGGTCACTCTGCACCACTCAACGAAGTGCTTGCCGCCGGGATCGTTCTACTGAGCGGCTGGGATGCCAAGTCCCCACTGATTGACCCAATGTGTGGCTCGGGTACAATTCTAATTGAAGCGGCCCTCCTTGCAAAGAATATCCCACCGGGGTTTGAAAGAAACGATTTTGGCTTTATGAACTGGAATGATTTCGATGAGGGGTTGTGGGGTAAAATATATGACACGGCAGAGGAAAATATTAAAACATCTGAGAAGATTATCTTTGGTTTTGACAGCGACGACAGAGCCTTGCATTTTTCAAATAACTCAATAAGTAAATTTGGGTTATCAGGGTGCATTAGCCTTTCTAATAAATCATTCCAAGATAATGTCCCAAAATGTGAGAACGGTATGTTGATTATAAATCCACCCTATGACGAGCGAATGAAAGAAGAAAATATAATCGCTTTCTACAAAATGATGGGCGACCAACTCAAAACCCATTATCAAGGATTTTCGGCATGGATACTTTCTGGAAATAAAGATGCGATAAAGCGAGTTGGTCTAAAATCCTCACGCAGACTCACCCTCTACAATGGGAAAATAGAATGCAAGCTACACCGCTTTGACCTCTATGCGGGATCGAAGAAAGGAAAGTATATGGAGAAACCCAACTCATCTCATCAGAAAACAGACATTGCCTAGGCCAGTACCCGCCTGTGCGGACATGACTGCTTGTTTTTAGAGAATGCCATTAGTATAAAATTACTTTTCAGCACTTTATGGGAAAGCTGGCTTGTCTTTTATATTTTTGAACAATGTATTAAAAGAATAGCTGGAAAGAAGTTTGAAAAAAGTATTAATCATTGCTTATTATTTTCCGCCATCG
>JAJRPT010000198.1 GCA_024280675.1 Bacteroidota bacterium | reverse complement strand
GCCTCCGGACATACCATTTGTATTTTTCTGTTGAGTGGAAAAGCCATAGAACTGAGTTATTTCTAAACCATTACTAACTTTAGTATAACTTTGCCCTGAATTTGTAGATTTGTATACACCACCATCATTTCCCACATAAACGATTCCAGGGTGCGAGGAAGAGAAAGAAATACATTGCTGATCGACGTGCATACCACCAGTATCTTCATAAAACTGAAGTCCATTTTCAGACCTTGCCATCGGCACTCCACCAACCAATACTATGTTTTCATCACTTGGGTGAACTGCTATCACATTGTCATAGAACCCTTGATTGTTAGGGCCAAAAATATCTACATTCATTGACGCTCTATTCCACATAGCCCCCTTGTTGTCGGAATAATAGACTACCCCATCTCTTTCAGTTCCAGCATCAACGAGGGCGTATATTTTATTAAAATTAGAAGGAGCATACTGAATTGAGACTCTTCCGATTGGGTCACCTGACACATTATTTAAGCTAGGTGCCAAAATCTCTTGAAATGTCTCGCCTCTATCTTTTGTAATTAAAGCACCACCATCGACGCCAATAATAAACTCATTTTCATTATATTTATGAATGCTCATATCTGTGACTGAATACCTATTGAGTCGTTCCCAAGAATCACCACCATCTGTTGAGCGATAAACCCCCGATTGACCACCCCAACCACCAGCCAGAATTAGGTCAGAGTTTTCAGGGTGAATAAAAGTTTTGTTAAATGATCGCACCCCAGTCAGGCCTGACAATTTCCAAGTCTCACCACCATCGCTAGACTTGTACATACCCGTCCCGCTCGGAACAGCAGTTCCCGCACCTTCACCCGTTCCAGCAAAAAGAATATCTGGGTTATTGGGATCGACTGCGATTGACCCAAAAGAGCTAGTATTCTGAAAGTCAAATTTTGATGACCATGTAATGCCAGCATTTGTAGTTTTCCAAATCCCTCCCGAGGCTGCAGCAATCCAAACAATATCTGGATTTGATGGATGAATGGCAATCCCTCGAACTCTTCCTCCGATGTTACCAGGTCCTTTTTGTCTCCACTGGGTTTGTTCGCCAAGTAGCGAACTCTTGAATTTTTTCATTTTATGAAGCGAGGTGTTTCTTTGGTCAATAGCTTTTGCTCTTGCCCCTTCTGGAATCTTGTCATATGGATAAGCTCTTGCTCTTGCTCTTTGTAGTTGTCGGTGAATTTGCTTTGGTGCATCGGAATAATCATCCCAAAGCCCTCGTTCGTGATATGGTTTTCTGACTGCTTCTGCATTCATCAGAAGAGGTAAAAGCATGCTTAATGCTAGAATAAAAAATTTCATAAAAGACCCTTATAAATAATTATTAATTAACTTTGCAAAGTTTTGAAAGACACACAAAATACAATATAATACTTTGTTACGAATAAACTGACGCAATATTGAATAAATTAGTTACAAATAAAACTAGACTTGGCTTTTTAGCATCTGGTGCTGGGTCAAATTTTTTAAATATAATTGAGTCTTGCCGTGCTAATGCTCTTAATGGCTTGCCAATATTATTAATCTCAAATAATTCTAATTCGGGGGCAATTCAAATAGCAAAGCAAAACAATATTGATTATTTCCACATCAGCAGCAAAACATGCTCAGACCCAGATTTGGAAATTACCCGAAAAATGAAAGAATATAATATTGATCTTGTAATTCTAGCTGGCTACATGAAAAAAATTGGTTCAGAAATGCTTGCTGAGTTTCCCAGCAGAATACTCAACATCCACCCCTCACTTCTTCCAAGGCACGGAGGAGCGGGCATGTTCGGAGAAAAAGTACACAGAGCCGTCCTAGAATCCCGTGACAAGAAAACGGGCGCCACCGTTCACTTGGTCAATGAAGAATTCGACAAGGGAAGAATACTAGGTCAGCTAGAAGTCGATGTTGCCATGGGGGACACGGCGGAGAGTCTTGCCTCCAAAGTTTTAGCGGTCGAACACATTTTATATCCTAAAATAATATCTGAATACATTGGACAAATCAATAACACATAGAATATTTCCCATATTATTTATTTTGCTAATAGTAAGCTCTTGCTCACCTGCAATCAAATACTCAAGCCACAAGAAGGGAACATCCTTTGCTAATAAGACTGGCAAAATACTTTACGGCAAAGCCTCCTATTACGCCGACTTCTTTGAGGGGCGACTAACTGCCAATGGCGAAATATTCGACCAATCAAAACTCACGGCCGCTCATAAGACTCTTCCTTTTGGAACATTGGTGAGGGTCACCAACCTCGGCAACAACAAAAGCGTAGTCGTAATAATCAACGACAGGGGACCCTTTGTTGCCGGCAGAATTATTGATCTCTCAAAAAAAGCTGCTCAAGAGATTAACATGATAAAAGAGGGTGTCGTAGATATTGAGCTAGAGATTCTCAATTAAGCTCTTAGATTAAATCAACTGATTTCTTGATCATCACAATTTCCTTTGGATTTAAAAACCTCCATTTTCCACGAGCAAGTCCATTTGTGACAAGCGTTCCGAATTGTTTCCTGTCCAATTTTTTTACATCATAGGCAAACTTCTCAAACAATCTTCTAATTTGCCTGTATCGTCCCTCTGTAATTGTGACTGATACTTCGCTTTTTTTCTCTGGATTAATCCAAACAAAACAAGGCGCGGTCTTCCCGTCTTCGAGTTCTACACCGTCTGCAATTTGCCTAGCATGAGATTTATCTAGGGCTTTATCTAGGCCGACGCTATAAACTTTCTCAACCCGATAGCGTGGATGAATCATTCTATTTGTCAATTCCCCATCATTTGTCAGCAATATTGCACCAGTCGTATTCCGGTCTAATCTTCCTACAGGATAAACTCTTTTCTGAATTTTAACAATATCCATTATGGTTTTCCTACCTCTGTCATCGGAAGTAGTGGTGACACAATCTTTTGGTTTGTTCAGTATTATGTAAATTTTCTTGACATAATATGAGATGGGATCACCATTGACTGTCACATCGGCTCCTGGGTGGATTTTCATTCCTAGCTCTTTTACTTTCTTCCCATTCACCCTCACCACACCTTCTGCAATCAGCTCATCTGCTGCTCTTCTTGAGCAATGTCCTGACTCTGCAATGTATTTATTGAGTCGTATTTCGTCTAACTCAGTAATTCTTTTCACTTCTTCAAAATGCTCAGGTATATTCTTTGGGCGAGCCTTGAGTTTCTTTCTTTTGAAATTAGATTTAAACTTGCTTGCTTCTTTGCTTTTATTACTTTTAGTATTTCTATTATTTTTTGGCGAGTTGCTTTCCCCACCTTGCGAGTTTTTCTTATAATCTTTTCTTTTATTCATGGCATCGTCCTTAGGTATGTCAGTCTGAGCAATAGCTCAAGTGTAAATAATATAAATGCCAAAAGAGCAAAGATAAAATACTCTTCAGTGTATTGGTTAAAGTATGATACATCTATTTTAGTTTTTTCCATTTTGTCAATGGTCGAGTAAATCTCTTCCAATGATTTGTTATCGGTTGCCCGGAAATACTGTCCTCCAGAAAGCTCGGCAATCTCGGTGAGTGTTTCCTCGTCTATGTCCACATCAATATTTTGGTATTTTACACCACGATTTGTTTTAAAAGGATAGGGTGCCTTACCTTTTGTACCAACACCGATTGTATAGACTTTTATACCAAAGGTTCTGGCAATTTCTGCTGCTGTCTGTGGTGCAACAAAGCCACTATTGTTTACTCCATCGGTGAGCAGAATGACAACTTTACTCTTTGCTTTGGAATCTTTTAACCTAGTAATCGAGGTAGCAAGCCCATCACCTATTGCCGTTCCATCCTTTACCATTCCTGTCTTCAGAGACTCAAACATATTTATCAGCACATCATGGTCAATAGTCACCGGGCATTGAGTAAAGCTTTCACCCGCAAATATCACTAAACCGATTCTGTCATTAGTTCTGTTTGCAATAAAATCACTTGCCGTTTTCTTTGCTGCCCCCAGTCTATTGGGCTGGAAATCTTCTGCCAACATCGATGTCGAAATATCGAGTGCAATCACGATATCAATCCCTTCGGTCGATACTTCTTGGTGGCTGGAGCTGGTCTGCGGCCGAGCCAGTGCAATGATCAACAAGGCCAACACAAGCAATCTTAGTGCGGAGGGCAGATGCCTTAGTCTTTGTTTTAGAGTGGGTCTTAGTTTCTCAAGCAAATGTGCGGTTGGGTATAAGAGGCTAACATTCCGCTTTTTCCCTTTCCAAAAATAATACACTGCCAAAATTACAACTATAATCTCTAGCCACAGAAACTCTGGATTTGCAAAATGATAATTATCAAACATCTTCTTTGTCTCCATTTTTCCCGTCTCCACTTTCTACTTGACTTCTCACAGTAATTTCTTCCTCACCACCGCTTTCGCTTTGTGAGAAATGAACAGTAGCTTCAACCAGCTCAAAGGCAAGCCTCATAGTATTTTCATTCTGTGTGGGTTCTGCATTGTATTTCGCAAATTTCACCATATCAGCAGTTTGCAGAATTTGTCTCAAAAGCGTAATTACACTTTCATCTGGAGCATTTTTTGACAAAGCAAGTGCGTTCAAAGTCTCATCACTTGTGAGTTCAAGCGAATCAATCTCAAACACTCTCGAAATATACAGGCGAACAATATCAGTCATTTTTGTATAATAGAGTTTTAATTCACTTCTTTGCCACAGTTTCTCCTCTTCCAAACTCTTTAGCGAACCAAGGGCCAGGACGTGAGCCGGGATTTTTGGATCATATTTTTCAATCACTTGCTTTAATTCTTTAGTAAAATATTTCTTCTTTATCCAAACCACAAGTGCGATTAAAAAGACAATCAATAATCCCCAATAGACATATTCTTCAATTTCAGAAAATGCAAAGGGGGCATCCATCATTGGTTTTATATCCTTAATATCTGCTGTGGTATCAATTTCGACACCCACAAACCTAAATGGGATGGCATTAGATTTAATAAATTTAAAATCCTCATCTTGAGAGTTTTTTATAATATGGGCAAAAGTAAGTGGAGGAAATTCATATCGCCCTGTGTCGAAGGACGTGTAAATAAATTTCGTGTGGATCTTCAACAAGCCATTCTCATCCAAGGTATCAAGCGGCATTGATTTGATAAATTCGAGCATTGCTGGCTCTTCATCTTTTGTTGCGTCTTTTGTTGCATCTTTTGTTGCATCTTTTT
>JAJRPT010000197.1 GCA_024280675.1 Bacteroidota bacterium | reverse complement strand
GTGTAATTACTGGTTTACCAGAAAATATTGTAGTTTTGCTCATGACTATTTTGTTGTTTATTGTGGTTAATAATTCAGCAAATATAATCAAGGTGAGGGCAACTTAGCTCTCACCGTATTTTTTTCGTCGGACACTAGTGAATTTCTATATGTGTTGCCTTATCTAATTTATAATTAATTCTTGTTGATTGCGAGAATGGATTTGGTTGATTTTGCAAAAGTGAGTAAGTGCTTACAATGGCAGGCTTGTCTTTGGCAGAAATATTTTCTATGACTTCTACTATCACAGGCGTTTGACCAATCACTAGCTCACTTGCCAAAACAATAGTGTCTTGAGGATAAATGGGCGAGAGATTCAAATCCAGTTCACTTACAAATCGTCTGACTTTTAATTGCGAATTTGCTACCAATGATGTAAAATCTAGGCTTGCACTTTGCCCACGTTTTAGTATTTCTTGCTCATCTGTATCATACTGGTCTTCATACCAAAGCGCAAAAATATTCTTCTGGGGATGACTTACTTGATAGGCATATACATTGTCACCAAGATTGTGGGTTATTATATTAGAGCTAGCACCGAGCAGAGCGTCTATTAACTGCTTTGTGGCATAATAAACTGGCTTGCGCGCCCTTGCCATACTTTTGCTTGCCTCCATTACTCGGCTGTCCAAAAGCCCAGCATCTTGCCAGAACATTCTCTCATGGACCACCGGTCCCCAAGCCGGTTGCAAAGAGATGGCTTGTTGTCCAGAAGCAAGCGCAATGAGTATTTTCTTTACGCTTTGGCTAACCTCGTCTGCATGAAAGAGTTTGCCGTTGGCTAGGTGCATTGGGTTTGAAGTGTCGCTTATACTTTCTGAGAACCCATCGGGATAGCGGCTGGGGAAAATACGAAATCCACCGTCATTATTACGTGGCCATGCACTTGTCCGTGCGTCACCAACCATTATATCTTTGGTGTAGCCATTTTTTGCCATCTCTGCCTTTAACCAGTTTGTAAAAGGGATAAGTCCAGTATAATGGTCATTAAAATTGATAGCGAAAATATCGAAATGATTCTGACCTTGCTCCAGATTTGTGCTAATGAAATCAATATAATCACTGCGTCTACTTTTCAGTGTAGTTTCATCTGGGGCATCATCGAATATTCCACCAGGGTTTGATTTGCCACGAACAATTAATATATCTGGATTAGCACTTTTTGCGGCATTGTACATGAGTTCTAGCATTCTGTTATATTTTTCGGGCGATCCTCCATTGTCAATAAAATGACCAGGTGCGTCGGGTTCATCACCCAACTGCATAAATTTAATTGCAGATTGGCTAATACCAGGGGCATCATCGATACCATCGCCGTCATAACGTTCGGTCAAGTTGTAAATGAAATTACTGTAAGCCTCATAGGCGGTCATGCCCCATTGAAGTGTATCGCTGTCGGCATCATCTTTGGGCGGACTCATGTCACAACAGGTCTCATCAATCTCTGATGCCGGAAGTACAGTAGCCCAATTACTGCGAATAAGTATATTCATGTCTAAAACCTTGCCACCCGATACTCCAATCCTAATAAGATTGTCGAAAAAATCCCACTTGTACTGATGCACACCGTTTACCGGAGGATTTGGTTCGATAATATCCCAGCTCATGGCAGATCCAATTAGCCCAAAGCCTACACTGTCTTGGTTGATTAAATCGATATACTCTTGCCAAAGTTCTGGATTATAAATCCAAAAATCAGAGCCAAAAAAATCACGTGTGATTTTCGGTTCCTGTGCAAATCCTAGATTTACAATCAACATCACACAAGCAAGCATCTTAATAAACTTCATGTTATTCCATCCTCATTTTATTGAAAACATATTCTCATACATTACAAATATAATTGTTTCTATTTTAAACATTCTAATTATAGAAAAGTTTAATCTTCAGTATAAAATAAAATTATGTAACAAATGGGCAACTATTTTGTTATTAGTGTAAATTGCCTTTTGGCATTATGAAATTGTTTTGCCTTTAGCTATGTGTTGGTAGAAATCTTGACAGATTACTATCTAAATTAATTGACTTTTGCACAAAAATATATTATATTACGAAAAAATTAATCTTAAATGTTTAAAGGAACGATTATGAAACAAATTCTAATGATTTTGTTGATGATATTACTATTATTAATATTGGCAGAAAAAGACTTGACTGCAAAAAATTACATGGTTCAAATAAAAGGGCCCGACCTTGGTGAGATCTCCAGATTGGAGATTGGCGAAGCCGATATGCTTATCGCTGGCTACTGGGGCAAAGGTGTCAAAATCTCAAGCAATGATGGAGCTACTTGGGATTTGAAGAACTCAGGGCTTAGCAATAAATTCATCAACGATATCCACGTCATCCCTGGTGCAATATTTTTGGCAACCGACGGAGGTGGAATTTTTAAAACTACCAACAACGGCTCCTCGTGGTTTGCAATAAATAATGGAATGACTAATTTATTTGCAACTGGAATTGTTGGAAATAATGTTGATACACTTTTTGCTGGCACAAGAGGCGGTGGGGTTTTCCGCTCATTTGATGGCGGGGCGAATTGGGCTGATGCAAACAACATTTATGAACCAGGAAAAAGAATTGCCTTCCAAGATGTGAACCTTATGATGATGACAGATTCTGGGAGGGTTTTTGCTTGTATGCCAACCAAAGGTATCTACCGCTCCGATGATTTTGGCTTTACTTGGACATATTCTGGTGACGGGATTTCACCCCAAAAACATATTAACGAAATCAAAACAGATCCAGAAGGAAACATCTGGTTGGCAACAACCGGCGGTGGTATCTTCTTCTCCGAAAACCAGGGCGATGACTGGATGCAATGGAGCTTGGAAGGGCTCTTAGACAGAAATATCGAAACTATTGATTTCCAATATGACGATTTACTACAAGATTATATGCCAATAGTCGGCACCAGAAAATTTGGGATATGGTATTGGGATCCCGTGGGTTTGACACCACAATTCAGACCCTCATTTATGTGGGAGAGTGGAATTTATCAAATCACCAGGCAATCCGATGGCAATTATTTTGCTGCACACCCATACTACGAAGTTGTCAAAAGCATTGGTATCACTAGAAATGATTTAAAAACTTGGGAAGACACCGATGCACTCAGAGCTCAAACTGGCTCTTTGACTGCCTCCGACGACAATATGGTATATCTTTTCATCGAGGGTGATGATATTTATGTTTCCGAGGATTGGGGAAACAATTTCACACCTACTGGTTTTGGAATTAAAGAAGTAATTCAACTCAGAGCAAGAGACGGCGAAGTGATTGTTATTACAAAAGAAATGGATTCCTCAGCTCCTTTCTATGACGGCAAGTTTTACCGTTCAAGCGACAAAGGGGTAAATTGGACTGAGGTTGCCGTTCCAGAGCTTGTCTACAACCCTCAGCCCGAAACAGATACATTGGCTGTAGAGTTTACAGACACATATATTGGTGGCAATGGCAACTATTACATCAGCTATGGCGTATTCTATAAAGGACCCGAAGACCCACCCGATGGTTGGATGCCTGTTGTTCCTGACCTTGGAATTTACCGCTCTACAAATGGCGGATCTTCATGGCAGCATATCTCACTCGGCTCTGCAACAATGAACACTGTTGCTCTTGCCGAAGGGCTTGACGGAAATATTTATGCTTTATCAAATAGAATAGGAGTCTATAAATCAACAAATTTAGGAGTGACTTGGAACAACACTAGCTCTTTTTTCGAGGGCGAAAGAATGTATTCCATTTACGCCGTGGGCGGAAATAATGTACTGGCAAGTTCGGCTAATGGCTTCTTCCTCTCCAAAAATGAAGGTGCTACTTGGGAGGAAATGGATTTGGGTATCGAAGATGTAGGCTTTGGCTTGAACAAAAGAATTAAAGCAATTGCAGGTGACGGCACCTCGATAGTTTATGCAATTGGCATGAGTAATAATGGACTTTTCCAATCCACCAATGGCGGAAATGATTGGAGAGATTTAAATGAAAACTTATTGCTTTATAAATTCAATTCAGTGTCCTCCAATACAGATGGAGACGTGTACGCAACGGGTTTGTCTACTTGGAGATATTTTAACCCAGACAATATGCCAAGCCCTGTACTTGTTTCTCCAGAAACTGGTGCTGGTGGAATATCAATTTATTTTGATGACCCAGAGGAACTCGAGCCACTTGTGATGACATGGGAAGACACAGACAAGGCAGATCTTTATGAAATTCAACTTTCCAAAAATGAAGGCTTCTCACAACTCATTGACTTGCGAGTTTACAAATCAACCTCACGTTCATTCACCCCAGACTTGGAACCAGGACACACCTATTACTGGAAAGTTCGTTCCAAAACAGGTGATGCTTTCTCCAAATGGGCTAACAGATTCACATTTACAACCGAAGTCGGAGCTCCAGTACTTATCGCTCCAGCCAACGATACATTGGGGCAACAAATTGACACGGACCTTGTTTGGGAAGAAGTTGGAGGAGCGGATTCCTATGACGTACAAATTGCCTCAGATATGGAATTTGGAGATGTGGTCTTTACAGCATCTGATGTTAGTTCTACCACAACTGCTTCATCATCCATTTCTCACTACACAGATTACTACTGGCGGGCTAGAACAAATGTTGGACCTGGTTCGAGCCGTTGGTCCGATCCTTTCAAATTCACAACAGTCGTAAATCTCCCTAGCTTAATCTACCCTGAGGCTGACGATATTGATGTTCCCGTCGATCTTCTCTTTAGTTTTAATGGAGTCGAAGGTGCCGATAGATATTTTATTCAAGTTTCTAAATCGGCAACTTTCTCAGAAGAAAACTTGCTCATCTCAAACGAATCAGATACGGACTCAACACACTCATTCATACTTCAGCAATTCTATACCAGTTACTGGTGGAGAATGGCATCGGGACAAACTGAACTCTACCAAACCGGCGATGAAGTAGATTACAAAAGTGAATGGTCTCAATCCCGAATGTATACAACAGGGCTTGCCGCACCAAACATGTTAATGCCTGAAGACGGGTCGATTGACCAAGAAATAGCCCTAGAGTTGGATTTACAAAACACTCTTAATGCAGATTTCTACCACATCCAACTTGCAAGCGATGAAAATTTCACTAATCTCTTCGCCGATGATACCTTGAGTGACAGCCAAATTGATGTGAGTGAACTCAACTTTATCACCACATATTATTGGAGGGCAAGAATTATTGTTGGCGACTTGGCAGGCTCGTGGTCTGAGCCTTGGACATTCAGAACTAAACTAGACATTGTGAACTTTGACGATGAGGACTGTGGTGCAAATGGTGTAAACCCAGTATTGGTGAGAATCTCTTGGGACGAACTCTTTGGTGCCGAAAGCTATGAATTCCAGTTGTCGAAATCTGTACTATTCGAAGAGTTGATTGAAAATCAAACAGGAATAACACTCCTTAGTGCCGAATCTCTCGAACTCGATACCGAAACAATTTATTACAGCAGAGTTCGGGGAAGAAAAGATGTATCAGTCGGTGCTTGGAGCGATTTGTGCGAGTTCACAACTTCGCCGTCATCAGTTGCTTATGAAATTTTCTATGATTTAAACGCAAAGGTATCCCCTAATCCAGTGACTGACAAGGCGGTGCTGAGCTTTGATTTTGTAAAAAATGCCGAAGGAACTCTTTCCATTCACGACCTCAATGGAAACACTGTAGTAACTCTTGCCACTGGTATGTTCAGAAGCGGCAACAAATCTTATACTTGGACACCGAATCAAAAACTAGCTTCGGGAACATATTTCTGGAGATTGGAAATTGATGAGAAGTTCTTCACTGGCGAGATTAAACTCACTAGATAAATTCTCCATTCATCCGATGACACCCAAGTCATCGGATGAATGATTAGTAATTTACACCTGTTAAAACAGAAATAAATATCTTCTCAGACTCAGATTGAGATGGAATCGCTTTGCCAAGAATATCCATCGGCACCAGCGACATACGGTAAGGATTCCCAAACTCAGAAAAGAATACAGATGTGTGAGACATCAATGCACCCGCCGTTGTGGATGTTTTGTAAACGGCAAAACTTTTCGAGCCGATATTGATTACTTTAATGTCCCCAATTAATTTAACCTTACCACCAGATTTATTATTCTGTTGTTCAAGCGAGAGTTTGGCAAGTGCAATTAAATCGTAATCCTTTGCAAAAGAAATAGTGGAAGCAGTTTTTGTAAATGAACTAAAAATCATACTCAAAGAGTAATCGGGATTGACCGCTATCCCAAAAATATTTGGATTTGCCCCAGACTTAGCATCAATGAAAAACCAGTCCATTGGCAGAAAAGCTATCACATCCCCTGGCAAAGATAGGACATACTCTTGGCTTAACTCTATTTGCGACCTGCTGGATAGTTCGGCTTTTGCTTGCTTGACATCTTTTCTTTCATAGTTTACCACCAAACATGATGGTAGAAAAAGCAATAATAAAAGTAAAATAATTGTTTTCATTGTGTCATTTGTTTTAATATTCTTCAAAGTATGCTTGTTGCACACCTGCAAAAATCAGAAATATATTTTGATTCGAGATATTATTTTATTTCGCTTGCATTTTAATTTTATATATCTTAATTTTGCAAGCTCTATTCTTTTCAATGGGCAGATAGCGAAGTGGTTAAACGCGGCAGACTGTAAATCTGCTTGGCTACGCCATACGGAGGTTCGAATCCTTCTCTGCCCACTCCCATTTACTAATAATGGGCTGTTTTTTGACTTAGCCCTTGGGCTACAGAGTTTGGACGTGGGTTAAGGGTGTTTGGATGTATTAGTGGCGATGTGGCTGAGCTCTGCTGTTTATTTGATTCTGCTTTTTTACAAGGCTCTTAAAAAAAAGTAGATTTAGGCATTTGCTTAGTATCGAACATTTTAAGTTTAGTTTGTTTTGTTCTTTGTTGGTTTGTTGTTGCAATGCGGGAGTAGCTCAGTTGGTAGAGCATCAGCCTTCCAAGCTGAGGGTCGCGGGTTCGAGTCTCGTCTCCTGCTCTTTCTTTTATTTGGGATAAATTACATGATAAAAGAAAAAATGAAAATGTGCTTGCATTGATAAAATTTATAATGTAGCAGGCTGGCGTAGCTCAGTGGTAGAGCGCATCCTTGGTAAGGATGAGGTCGGCAGTTCAACTCTGCTCGCTAGCTCTGGGCTTTTTTTTTACGTTGAATTGTTTCTGTGTTAGATTTGCCACATATATTATTGTTGCTTGATTGTAAATTTAGCCCCTTAATAAGGAGACCAAATACGGGTGTAGCTCAATTGGTAGAGTAGTGGTCTCCAAAACCATTGGCTGTGGGTTCGAGTCCTACCACCCGTGCTATTATTGAAATAAAGGTAGTGTTATTATGATTACAAATATTAAAAAATTCACAGCAGAAGTTCGTGCCGAAATGAAAAAAGTATCATGGCCCTCGCGTGAACAACTCAAAGAATCAACCTATGTCGTGATTGGTGTCTCGCTCGTAATTACCGCACTCGTAGCCGCTATGGATTCCATCGTCTCATTTGGTATTGATTCAATTTTTGGTCTATAACATTATGGAAAATAAAGAAGAAAACATAAAAATAAAATCTCGATGGTATGCCTTGCGTACATTCACCTCTCACGAAAACAAAGTGAAGGAATCCATCGAACTCGAAATGAAACGATTAGGTTTCGACGACAAACTTGTCGAGGTTGTTATACCTCAAGAGACCGTCTTTGAAGTTCGCAATGGTAAACGCAAGCAAAAAATAAAAAACTTCCTGCCAGGGTATATACTCGTTCACGCCTTCCTAGACAGAAGACTTGAAGAAGAAATCAAATCATTGCCTTCGGTTGTAAATTTCATCGGCAGAAGAAACGAACCCACTCCACTCCGACAAGACGAAATAGATCGCATTGTAGGAAGAGTAGAAGAAAGAAAAGATATTGCAACTATCGAAACAAAATTCTCGACGGGTGACCCAGTCAAAATTATTGAAGGTCCATTCGACACCTTCCACGGCGTTGTCATCCAAGTCAATAACGAAAAACAAAAGCTTAAAGTCGAAGTAGGCATCCTAGGGCGCAAAACCCCCGTTGAACTTGACTTCTCACAAGTTGAACTAGGCGTAATCTAGGGTTGGCAAGACTAGGAGCTGTGTGTGGGGGGGGGTGTGAAATAGAGTGAGTGAGGTTGTGAGATAGAGTGAGCGATTGTGTGCATCAGAGAAAGCTGTACACTTCAAGCAAGAATAATGTCAATAAAGTTTATAATTTAAAATATTAAGAAAAATGGCTAAAAAAGCAATAGGATCGTTTAAAATGCAAATTAAAGCTGGACAAGCGACCATGTCGCCACCAGTTGGACCAGCATTCGGACAACGTGGACTCAACGGCATGGAGTTTGTCAAAGCATTTAATTCTAGAACTCAAAAAGATGCTGGAATGATTGTCCCAGCACTCATTACCTTTTACTCTGATAAATCTTTTGACTTTATCGTAAAATCACCACCGGCCGCCGTTCTTATCAAAGCCGAACTTGGTCTGGACTCTGGATCTGGTGAGCCAAATAAGAATAAAGTCGGAACCATTACAAGATCTCAATGTGAGAAAATTGTAAATATTAAAAAAGAAGATCTCAATGCCCACGATATGGATCAAGCAGTCTCGATGATTGCCGGCACGGCTCGTGCGATGGGTGTTCTTTACTCTGAAAATTAATTTTTTTAATGCTGACCTCGGCTTGAAATTTTTGTGTGAGAAAGATGTGTGCGTTAAATTTATTTTTTCTGCCAAACTCTGAATCTTCTAAATTTCAAAATAAAATGGGGTAGTTATCCTAAACCTTTAACGAATAAATATTATGAGAAAACGTAGTAAAAGATATGTCGCAATGGCAAAAAACGAGGAGAAGGGCGAAGTCTTTGATTTGACCTCTGCTGTTGCTCAAGTAGAGAAAAATGCTGTTGCTAAATTCGACGAATCCTTCGAGATTACGATGCGTCTTGGCGTAGACCCAAAAAAAGCTGATCAAATGGTACGTGGGACTGTATCTTTGCCAAATGGAACTGGTAAAGATGTTCGAGTCTTGGTCTTTGCCAGATCGCCAAAAGATAAGGAAGCGCTTGATGCTGGTGCAGATTATGCTGGACTAGAAGAATACGCCGACAAAATCAAGGGTGGTTGGTCAGACATCGATGTCGTTGTTGCCACACCAGATGTTATGGGGGTGGTAGGACCACTTGGTCGTATTTTAGGTCCTCGTGGACTTATGCCCAATCCTAAAGTCGGCACCGTTACATTCGATGTTGCAAAAGCTGTGACTGAGTTAAAAGCTGGGAAAATTGAATACCGTGTTGATAAAGACGGAAACATTGCAGGAGCTGTTGGCAAATGCAGCTTTACTCCAGATAAATTAGAAGAAAACATTAGAGTGTTTTATGCAAGTATAATTGCCTCTAAGCCCTCTACTGCTAAAGGACAATATGTCAAAAGCATTCACTTCTCCTCCACCATGGGGCTTGGAGTGGCGGTTTCTGAGAGTTCGTTTAAAAACTAAAAATATTACACACTGACTATATTCTGGGCTTCTCATACGGGGGGCAATAAGTTGAAGGGACTTTACACACGAGTGGGATGGGCAATTCTTTTTTTGAAAGCTGTTCCTTTTTGCAAATCCTGAAACTTAGAACAAATAAGCCCGTATGCCAAAATATAATCACAACTATAATTAATTATTTTTATAAATAATTTGGATAAATATGATAACGCTTGAACAAAAAAAGGAAATTGTAAAAAATCTTATCCCTAAGATTGAGCGTGCTACAGGCTTGTATCTTATTGATATTGCCAGAGTTAATGTCGAAGAAGTCAATGCTTTTCGTGCGCAACTGCGTGAGATTGAAGTAGATTATCAAGTAGTCAAAAATACACTATTAATAAAAGCACTGGATTCAATAGACGGAAAAGATTTGCCCAAAGACAAGCTCAAAGGGCAATCAGGTCTGGTTATCACTTACGAAGACCCGACCATTCCTTCTAAGATAATCAAGAAGATATACGACAAAACTGAAAAGTTAGCACTAAAAACTGCCCTCATCGACGGACAGTTGTTCGATGGCTCGCAACTTGACCAAGTGGCTGCCCTTCAATCCAAAGATGATCTTATCGCCTCAATTATGGGCTCATTGTCTGCACCAGTTTCTGGTATCGCAGGCTCGATGGGTGCGTTGATTCGGGATATTGCATCAATGGTCGAAGAAGTCGCCAAAAAACAAAACGCCGCCTAATTTTCTTGTGGGTGGTGGAAAAGTTAATTGGGCAAGCGTGCCTTTGCAGAATGTGGATATGTGAGAAAAAAGACTGGTAAAGACCGATATGGCTCATTCAAATTGAGCAGGGACGCTGAGAAGTGGGATTGTATAAATAAATACTATTCTAATCAGTATCAGATAAGTTAAATAAAAAATCAAATAATAAATATAAGGTTGAAAGAAATGAGTGAAAAAATAGAAAAATTGCTAGAAGAGATTGGCTCTTTAACCCTTGTTGAAGCTGCTGAACTAAAAGACGCTATGGAAGAAAAATTTGGCGTGTCTGCAGCTGCTCCTGTACTTATGGCTGGAGCTCCAGACGTTGCCGAAGAAGCTGTTGCCGAACAAACTGAATTTGATGTCGAGCTGACTGATTTCGGAGCTAAGAAACTTAACGTCATCAAGGCCGTAAGAGGAGCAACTGGGCTTGGACTCAAGGAAGCCAAAGAGATGGTAGAGGCGGCTCCAAAGGTCATCAAAGAAGGCGTTTCAAAAGACGAAGCTGAAGAGTTAAAGAAAAAATTAGAAGAAGCTGGTGCCAAAGTAACATTGAAGTAAGTTTAGACCTCCGATGGAGTTAAATATAAAAAGAGTTGGGCCAATAATTCCCAGCTCTTCTTTTGGCTCTTCCCAGAAAAAACTTTTTCTTCAATTTGTTTTAAGGTGCGGGTCTTCGATGCTCTTGTTTACAATTATATAATAAATAAAATTAGGGTTTATTGACAAAAATACAAATTGTCGATTAGCCCATTTTGTGTTTTCTAGAAATAAAAAAATTCCACAGGAGTTTATATGGCAGTGGCAAATGAAAATGCTCAGTCAAGCGGTTCTGATAATAATGGTGTTGTGACACTTGAGCCCAAAGTAAGGAAGCTAAGGAGTGGTAGAGGGATTGTTCGGCTAAGGGAAAGAATTAATTTCGCCAAAGAAGAAATCACTTCGCATTATCCCGATATGCTTAATATTCAAGTTGATGCCTATGATGAGTTTTTGCAAGAAAAAGTTGCACCTCACAACCGCATCAATCGTGGACTTCAGCAGGTATTCAATTCTAATTTCCCAATTTTAGACAATTCGGAAATATTCCAACTTGAATTTATTGAGTATCTTGTTGAAAAACCAAAATATTCAGAGTCTGAGTGCCGGGAGCGTGAGCTAACTTATTCTAAGCCGCTCAAAGCAAAACTACGTCTTTCTTCCAAAGCAGACAAAGAGTCCGAGGACTATATCGATGCGGTCGAGCAAGAAG
>JAJRPT010000196.1 GCA_024280675.1 Bacteroidota bacterium | reverse complement strand
CTAATGTCAAAAGAAATATTTCCCTGCCACCAATTTGTAACATTTGTTTGGGAAGGTCCTCACTTGTGCTTTTCATACGTGAGCCAATTCCGGCGGCGGGCAATATGAGTGCCGTACTCATAGGCTTCTGTATTTATATTTTTCTGAAAAGCCAAATGGCTCGCCGAGACGATAATCTCCAAACCCGTATCTGTCAAGGAAGACAAACCTTCTGTTGTCGGAATAAATCCATACCTGACGGGCACCCGAAGATGAGCTAAAGTTGGACTCTGAGCTACTCTCGGGTGGTCCCAGTATGATAAATATTCTCCCACGGTCGGAGTTCCAGCCATTTTCCCCATTGCCAAACTTCTCATTTGCATACTGGATACGGGCGTAGTATTCCTCCATTGCTTCATTTTTTACAGTGCTGGGAGTTGGGTCTAGTTCGTCCCAAAAGGCAAAGAACCTTCTCCTTTTTTCTTTGTCAGACTTTGCATCTTCAATCCTGTTAAGTTCGGCAGTGCTGGTCACATATCTGAGTTGCGAGATTGCCTTGTCTATGTCTTCGAGTGATTTTGTTAAAATATTTGGTGCATTTTTTATGCTCCGCTCACTCATAGCAATCGTTTTGCCATCTTGTGAATTTGCGACGACTTGCAATGTGTATGAGCCAATGTCAAGGGAGGCGGCATCTGAGATTAGAAGAAAGTGTTGCTGGGTTGAACGGTTAATTTCAGTACTCTTCGCATTTCCAATCTTTAGTGTGTCGCCCTTATGATTTTTAATTAAGTATTTTAAAGAAACAATCCCGTCACTGGAATTATCTCCAGAATATGTTTCAAAAAAGACAAAGAAGCCATCGTTGATTATCGCTTGAATATTGTCTTTGGCAAATGGTGTGATTTTGTAGCCATCAGCTTTTTCTTCTATCGAACTAAGTAGCATCAGACCAGAAAGTGAAAAATTAAATTTGCTAAACTCTGGGACAAGTATTTTTTTACTCTTTTCATATCCTTTGCTATTCACTTTGGAGGAAAATTTCACAGTGACTTTATATTTGCCACTGCTCAGATGAAAGGATTTAAATACTCTGACAAAATCCGCTCGGTCACCTTTGCTTTGGAGATAATCTTTGGCAATGACTTTTTTGGAAATATGAACCGACTCTAATTTACTTTGTTTATTATTATCTTTATCGTCCTGGCTTTCACTTCCCCAAATACTTATATCAAGATTTAGATTTGCAACAAAATGAGAAGATTCTTTCTTGAATTTCAGACTAGAATATGGCACAAGTGCCATCACATCGACTCTGCCTTGTTTGCCGGTGCTGTCGCTCTTGAATACAATGGCATCGAGATAGAAATTATTCTCTTGGGTCTGAAGAGCAAAGCTACCCAGTAGATTAAGGAAAAATATGGCTAGAATTATTTTCACAAATTATGTAATAAAAATATTTTTAAGATGGACACGCAAACAAAAATAAGAAATAATTGAGACAATTACCGTAGATATTAATGCAGAAAAGAAAATGCCTTCCAGCCCATAGTCGACAGACAAGTACATGGCAAGTGGAATGAAAATCAAGAACATCTGACTAATGCTCAAAAGAGCAGATACTTTTGCTTTTCCCAATACATTAAACGAGGTGCTGGCAATCATAATAACCCCACGAAGGGCTATGCCGACCGACGAGATTCGGAAATACATTATCATATAATCAACCACCAATGGCTCCTCTTTGACAAATTCGGCAATCACTCGCCCGCCCAGATAAAAGACTGCAATCATAGCCAAACCCCAAACTATGGCAAAGCTATAAGATAATTTAAGTGCTTTCAATATTCGCTTTGGTTTTTTTGCACCCCAGTTTTGTCCTAGGAAAGGACCCACCACTGAAGACAATGCCATAAAGACGGCGATTGTCACCATCTCCACCCTCGAAGCAGCTCCAAATGCAGCAACCGCTTCAGTTCCAAATTCTGATACAAATTTGATTATTATTGAGATTCCAATTGGAATTAAAATATTGGTGAGGGCCGAGGGAAGTCCAACTTCTAAAATACTCTTCCATGATTTGCCACACCTTCTGATATTTCTTAAATTAAAATCTATTAAATCATATTTCTTTGTCAAATAATAAAATGAGACAATTAATGTGATAAATCTTGCAATAAGGGTAGCCACCGCAGCACCAGATATTCCCATCTGTGGAAAAGGTCCATATCCAAAAATTAGCAATGGATCGAGTGCGAGATTGATAATGACTGCCGTCATCATGATCATTGATGGGACTTTGGTGTCGCCAATCGCACGAATGGCACTGTTGCCAATCAAAGGAACAACCAAGAAAATTATCCCAGAGAACCAAATCATCATATAATCAGAAATATGAGGTATTAGCTCATCGCTTGCCCCCAAAAGTGAAAATATCTCGTCGAAGAAAAGAAACCCAAGAGAAGTGAAAATTGCAACCGCAATGAGTGAAAGAACTAGCGAATCGGTGGTTAGTCTTTTTACTTTTTCTTCGTCACCTTCTCCATAAGCCTTTGATATTACAGCAGATGCACCTTGACCAAGACCCATTGCAACTCCAAAAATGAGAAATACAACAGGGAATGTAAATGTGATTGCTGCCAGTTCATCGACTCCCAGGCGGGCAATAAAAACCGTGTCAATAAAATTAAATGCTATCGCCGAGCCGATGCCAAAAACCATTGGGATAGAGTTTCTTATTAGTATTTTCCCAACAGAACCACTTGTATAACTAGGTCTTTTAGCCATCGTGACTTTCTTGAGGCAATTTATTTTTTAAACTAATGTTCATGCTCAAACCAACAAGGGAAAGAAGTGAAATGATTGCTATATCCAAAAGATTGACATTGAAAGACAAATCTCCAGAAAAAGAATTAATCAGCACAAGAATAAAAAAAGAGAGAACATTCCAAGATATAAAATAGGTGAGCAACAAAGAGAAATCACTTTGCTCTGTTGCAAGGAATCTAGGGTTTTTCTTACGAGTGATAAAGACTTTGGCAAAGCCAGTGATATGCGAAAGTATGTACGCTTTTGCAATTAGAGAAGAAATGGATGCAAACCAATCGCTTCCCTCAAATAAAGAAATGTTTCCTAAAAGATAATCTGCAAAAATAAGAAAGGCCACAAAAATTATAGTGGAGATTATACTACGAACCAAACGGTAAATAAATTCTGCTCTAAACATTTACAGACCAAAATCAATCAATTTTGTAATATCTCGAGGCAAATGAATAGAAAAGACAGAACCCTTCTCTGCTTCGGATTCTAGTGTGATGCTGCCCTTTATTAAATCCACACTACGCTTGACAATGGAAAGCCCAAGACCAGTACCAGGGATTTTCCCGACATTTGAGCCACGAATGAAAGATTGG
>JAJRPT010000195.1 GCA_024280675.1 Bacteroidota bacterium | reverse complement strand
TTAACAAACGAAAGAAAAAATTTGTGAAAAATTTTCCACACTTTATTATTCATCACGACTTTGGGCGAAAACAAATAAGTATTTATACTGAGATTGTCAATTCTTTTTTTACATGACGGCAAACTATGTGCAAAAATAGTCCTATATTGCTGAAGGAAATGAGATAATTGGCACAATATTTTCTAGTAATTGCTTAGACAAAGATTTTGTAAATGGGAACAATAATAAAAATCGACGATATTCTGATAGATTCCAAGATTTTTGAAGTAAAGTTTGCTTGTGATTTGGACAAATGTAGGGGCGCATGTTGTACTTTTCCTGGTGGTAGAGGAGCTCCACTCAAAGATTCTGAGCTTATTGACCTTGAAAACTCAGTAAAAGTAGCAAGAAAATACCTAAGTAATCGTTCTTTAAAATACATCGAAAAGCGTGGCGTGGCAGAAGGCCCAGCTGGCAATTTAGCCCTAAGTTGTATCAACAAAAAAGAATGTATTTTTGTTTTTTTTGAAGTTGGAATTGCCAAATGTTCGATTGATAAGGCTTGGCAAGAAGGTGAATCAGACTTTAGAAAGCCCATCTCATGCCATCTCTTCCCGATAAGAGAGGGGAAGTTCGGAAATGAGCGACTACTTTTCTATGACAAATTCTCAGAATGCGAGGAGGCATTGCTAAAGGGTGAGAATGAAAATATTGATTTAATAAACTGCACTCAAGAAGGACTGCAAAGAGAATATGGCAATGGCGTGGTTCGGAAATTAAAACTTGTATCAAAAAAAATTCGTGACTAATACTTATCTTATAAAAACAAGAAAAAGAAGAATATAACATATTTACATAAAAAAAAGGGTGGGGGACCCCAATTATTATGAAACTAGGACTAGGAATAAAAACTGCACTAACGCAGACGCTAACACCTCAACAGATTCAATACCTGAAACTGTTGCAGCTTCCTATTATGAGCTTAGAAGCACACGTCAGAAGCGAAATCGAAATGAACCCGATGTTGGAAGAAGACGGGTTCTCAGTAGACGACATCAGGCTAGAATTAGTCGATGAAAGGGATGAAAGAGCCACAACAAGCGAGGAAATTCCAGAAGTTCAATATGACAATGATAATGTCGTTGATTCAAACAATTACAAAGAGCAAAGCCTCTATTTGGAAGATAAGGCAGAGCCGTTCGAATTCCAGAAAATGCTCTGGGATGCAGGCGATGAGTCAAACTATAATCCAAATAAGTCAGCCGATGAAAATGACGATGAAAACTCATTTCAGATAAAAGATGTCTCAAATTTCTACGATGATTTACTGGCTCAGCTAAGAATGTTTCCGCTCAGCAAAGAACAATTCATAGCTGGGAAATGGCTCATAGCTAGCATTGATGAAGACGGATATTTGCGAAGAGATTTGAACGAACTTCTCGATGAGATTAATGAATTTATAATCGAGGAGAATTACCACAAAGCATATTCCAAATACAAAGAAAAGAAATCAGAAGAAGTTTCTAAACTAAGCGTTAATCAAAATGGAGACCTTCAAAATCCAGCCCACTTGTTTGCCCTGGGTGATGACAGTAAAGAAAGCCTAAGCAACTCCAATGATGTGTTGAGTGGCGAGTATATCCCAAAGACTATCACTCATGATTCTGAAGAGATACCCCAAGAAACTGTATCCAGATTAAGTGAAATTAATATCGATACGGCCGAAGAGATGATTTCTTTAATCCAAAGGCTCGACCCGCCAGGGATTGGTTCTCGAAATATTCAAGAGTGCCTGTCATCTCAGTTGAAGTTTATCAAAAAACCAAATGCTGGGCAAAAGCTGGCACTTGAAATAATTGAAAATCACTACGAAGCATTCTCAAAGAAACATTATCACATAATTCTCAAAAACTTAGAAATCTCTGAATCTTATTTAAAAGAAGCGATTGAAGAGATTCGTAGTCTTAACCCAAGACCTGGTGGAGATGATTACCAAAGCGAGAACAACACCATCATCCCAGATTTTGCAATCGAAAGAGACGAAGAGACTGACGAAATTATAATCAACATCAATGACGCTCACATCCCAACTCTCCGACTTTCAAAGGCTTATGACAGCATGAGAAAGGATACTACATACAAGAAATACAATAAAGAGACCAGAGATTGGATTCGAACCAAACGGGAAGATGCAAAGTTTATGATTCAAGCAATAAAGCAACGAAAAAGCACAATGCTGAAAATTATGACAGCCATTGCACACCGTCAAAGAGATTTCTTTGATTATGGCTCAAGCGGACTCAAACCGCTTATTTATAAAGATATATCAGAAGAGACTGGGCTTGATATTTCTACGGTCTGTCGCATCGTAAACGGGAAATATGTCCAATCTGCCTTTGGTACATTCGAGTTGAAATACTTCTTCTCCGAGTCTTTGCAATCCGATGACGGCGAAGATATTTCCACAAAAGTGATTAAAGAAGCACTCAAAAAAATCATTGACGAAGAGACAAAGCAAAAACCATATTCCGACGATAAACTTGGCAAGGAGTTAAAAGGCTTGGGCTATAATGTCGCACGCCGCACAGTTGCCAAATACCGAGAACAACTCAATCTGCCAGTAGCTCGACTTAGAAAAGAGCTGGTGTAAAATCTAGCTGTTATTTTTTTAGAGTCACTCTTAATATTTATATTTTGGGTGACTTTTTATTAATCAGCATTTTTCAATCACAAGCACAGTAATATCGTCACGTGGTTGAAGTGCTTCCCTCCAGCGGTTGGTCTCAAACTCAAGGCCTGAGATCATATCTTCTGGATTCATGAGCCTATTCTGAGTGAAGAATTTTAATATTCTCTTGTCACCAAAATAATCACCAGTGGAATTCTCAAGTTCGGTAAGCCCATCGGTGTAAACCACCAGCTTTTCATTTTTCTTGAGTGTAATATGCTTTTCTTCGTAAACTGATTCCTCGAGTACGCCGCAAAAAAGCCCTTTAATCTCTAAAACATTAGTTGGAGATTTTGAATTGGAAGGGTCTGATAAATAAATTGGAGCTTTGTTTCCCGCATTTGTAATCGTCACATCGCCTGTTTTGCAATTGATTAGTCCGTAGGTAATTGCAAAAAATTGTGAGTCATCATCTTTTGTTAGAAATATTTTATTGAGAGTATCAAGCACTTTACTCGGGGATTTTGGTTTGTATTCCCCATCTTTTATTTCCAGTATTGGGTTGCTTGGTATTTTCTCTGAGTTAATCATTCGGGCAATAGAAAATGAGAGCATCGAAGCTGGAATCCCATGCCCTGCAACATCCAAGACATAGAAAATTATCCAATCCTCAAATTGGAAATAATTCAAAGAGTCACCCGAAAGAAACATACTGGGTTCGTATTGCCAAAAGAAACTATAGCCACCAAAAGAAGATGGCGTAGGAAGGATTGCTTGTTGAAGGTGTGCCGCTTCTAATAAATCTCGCTCAAACTGGCGATTTCTTTGCTCAAGTTCAGTTTTCAACTTCTTCTCCGAGCGAATTAATTTAGAATATTCTATCCCATCGCAGACGGCTTTCAGCAGTTTGGAAAGTTCATCGGCTTTTATTAATATTCTAAAAATATTAATCTCATTGACAGCATTTATAACGATTGATACGTCGCTATGGGCTGTGAGCAGTATTCTTGTGATCTCTGGATATTTTTCCTTTACAATGCTAAAAAACTCAATGCCGTTCATTCCTGGCATATTATAATCTGAGATGATTAATGAAAAGTCATTTTTGGATTTGAGTATGTCCAAGGCATCCGATGGCGATTCGGCGGTGAAGACCTGGTAATCATCGGAGAAGAATAGATGATAGGAGCCAAGAAGCAAGTCCTCATCATCTACAAACAATATTGAATCTTTTTTTTGCATTAACTTCTTTGGTACTATCTTTTTGAGCGAAAGGAAAGATACGAAATACTTTAGACAATTACTCTATTATTTTTCTTGTCAAATCTTAAATAAAAATCAAATACCCAAGGTTTGGAAAATAAATGTAAAAATCGAATCGATTATAATGATTGCAAAAATTCCTGTGACAACCGATGTGGTTGTGAGATGACCAACTGATCCAGCACCACCTTTTGCTTTCATTCCCTGGTGACATCCGATGGCAGAGATGAAAAAGCCAAATACTACACTCTTGGCAAGCCCTGTAAAGATGTGCGCATAGGTCAGGGCGTGCCCAAGTTGGTTCACATAACCCGAAATCGTGATGTCTAGCGAGGAAACAGCCGCAATCCCACCGCCAAGCACTCCAGCAAAATCACCAATAAGAGTTAGAATCGGAATTGAGATTGTCACCGCAATGATTCTTGGGAGGATTAAAAAGAAGTAATGGTCGAAACCAAGTGTACTCAAAGCGTCAATTTCCTCAGACACTTTCATTGTTCCAATCTCGGCAGCAAAGGCAGAACCAGAACGCCCAGCGACAATGATTGCAACCATGAGCGGGGAGAGTTCCCGGGTGATTGATATTCCAACAAGGTCGGCAATATACATATCGGCTCCGAATTGTTGGAGTTGAATCGCACCTTGGTATCCTGAAATCAACCCCAAAAGAAGTGTGATGAGAAAGACAATCGGCAAAGCACTTACTCCTGAGTTCATAAATTGGGTGGGGAAATCTTCCCAGCGAATTTTACGAGGTGCGCCTAGTCCAGCAAATAATTTAATAAATAGATTGCCCGTAAACTCAATATAACTAACAATGTCCTTTAACAGACTAAGAACTATATTCCCCGTAGACTCTAGCATCTCAGAGCTTGTAGAAGGCGAAAAAGATAGTTCATCGGAGCGAGGAGAATATTTTAATCTTTTAAAGAGAGCCGTCATCTTCTGGTTCATGTTTTCAAGATTCACCCGCTCTGGGCTGAACTTGTTGATGATTTCAGATGCAAAAACCACCATCGTCGAGTCATAATCTTTTACGTGAGCAAAATCTATTACAATATTTGAATAATCATCAAACTTTGCATCGGACAAGAAATCCTCAATAATTTTCCCATCGGATAACTTTAGGCTTTTTCCAGG
>JAJRPT010000194.1 GCA_024280675.1 Bacteroidota bacterium | reverse complement strand
TACGCTCGCCCATAAATACCCAGATGATGTCTCAGAAGATGTCAAATCAAGACGATTAACAGAAATTATTGACCAGCAAAATAAAATAGCTGCAATAATTAACTCATCGGAAATTGGGAAAACTCACCAAATTCTGCTCGAAGGCAGTTCCAAAAAAAGCAATAAACAATGGCAAGGAAGAACAGACACAAATAAAGTTTGCATAATTGATTATGATGACTCAATGAATGTGGGAGATTTAATCAATGTGGAAATTACAGACTCAACCTCGGCTACGCTTTTTGGGCAGGTACTAGATTTTGCTCAAGCCTAATGAGAATAATTTCTTATCTTTGCACAAGAGAAGAAATATTGGCAAAAAATAAATCAAGGGAATAAAAGATTATGAACGGAACAAAGATTACTCTAAGTGGTGACGTGTTGAATGTGCCAAATGACCCGATTATCCCATTTATCGAAGGTGATGGAATTGGACCTGATGTCTGGGCGGCAACAAAACGCATAGTAGGTTCAGCAGTTGAAAAAGCATTTAATGGAGAAAAAAAGATAGTTTGGCGAGAGGTTTTGGCTGGGCAAAAAGCATTCGACAATGTTGGTGCTTGGCTACCAGATGAGACTTTGAACTCAATCAGAGAACATTTAATTGCAATCAAAGGACCGCTCACAACTCCTGTGGGAGGTGGGATTCGCTCGCTCAATGTTGCACTGAGGCAAAAGCTCGATCTCTACTCTTGCCTTCGTCCCGTTCGTTGGTATTCAGGCGTTCCAAGCCCAGTGAAACATCCAGAAAAATGTGACATGGTTATATTTCGTGAAAACACAGAAGATATTTACGCAGGGATTGAATGGGAGGCTGGTACCCCAGAAGTTAAAAAAGTAATAAATTTCTTGCGTGAGATGGGGGCTACAAATATCCGTTTTCCAGAATCAAGCTCTATTGGAATCAAGCCTATCTCAAAAGAAGGAACAGAACGTATTGTTCGTGCCGCCATCAAATATGCACTCGAACATAAAAAACCATCTCTGACTATTGTTCATAAGGGCAATATTATGAAATTCACAGAAGGGATGTTTAAGAAATGGGGCTATGATTTGGCAGAAAATGAATTTGCTGAACACACATTCACTTGGAGACAGTATGACAGAATCAAAGAAGATAGCGGTGTGGATGCAGCAGACAAAGCTCAGTCTGGTGCCCTTAGCTCTGGGAAATTGCTCGTAAAAGATTCAATCGCCGATGCTTTCTTGCAACAAATACTGCTTCGTCCAGAGGATTACTCTGTGGTGACGACAATGAATCTCAATGGAGATTATATCTCCGACGCTCTGGCGGCAATCGTTGGTGGAATTGGAATTGCACCAGGGGCAAATATTAACTACAAAACTGGTCATGCAATATTTGAAGCAACACACGGAACCGCTCCCAAATACACTGGGCTAGACAAAGTAAACCCAGGCTCACTCACGCTTTCGGCCGTGATGATGTTGGAATATATTGGATGGCAATCGGCCGCCGATTTGATTGTCAAAGCAATGGAAAAAACTATTGAACAAAAAACCGTCACTTATGATTTCCACAGGCAAATGGAAGGTGCAACTTTGCTTAAAACATCAGAATTTGCCACGGCTGTGATTGGGAATTTGTAATTTATTTGTGCCACTTACGTTGTGTGATGCAAAATACTAAATATAAAAAGGATGGGGGAAATGAAATTTAATGTATTAATTCACACCGAAGAAGATGGTGGTTATAGCGTCGAAGTGCCAGCACTTGATGGTTGCTTCACCCAAGGCGAGACGATGGAGGAAGCCATTGAAAATGCAAAAGAGGCGATTCATTGCTACATTGAAGGTCTGCAAATGCTCAATCATATCAAAACTGATACTAGGGCAGAGGTAAAAGAATTGGAGATTATTTTTTGAGCAAGACTTTTTCTGGCAAAGAGATAATCAGAGCTTTAAAGAAACTGGGGTATCTCACCGACCACCAAAGAGGAAGCCATGTTTTCCTTCACAATGAAAAACTAAATAGGTCAGTGATTGTCCCAAGACATAAAGAGTTAAGAAAGGGTACGCTAAACAATATAATCAAGAAAGTGGGGATTAGCTTAGAGGAATTGAAAAAACTGGTTTAATCTAAAATAGCAAGTGCGACACTGCTTAAAACATCAGAATTTGCCACGGCTGTGATTGGGAATTTGTAATTTATTTGTGCCACTTACGTTGTGTGATGCAAAATACTAACAAAAGAATTCTAAGATGAAATTAATCACACTTGGGCTGGCAACTCTATTTATTTTTATTGAAATAGCTACTGCTCAACAGTCGGTAGACCGCTCCTCTGTTCCTGATTTGCTGGCAAGAGAATATGATAGCACCAATACTGTACTTCCACTCACCGCATTTTGGGCAAGTTTCCAAAGGGGATATGGCTCGACTGAGGGCGAAATGAGATGGAATACAAAACTGGGCGGACTCTTTGCATTCTACCGCTGGGAAAACTCTAGTCTGGCACTTAGCTTCTCGAGTGAGCTGACAATAAGCCCAAATAATAATATTGGATTCGACCCAAAAACAGTTCGCTGGGAAGAGAATTTATTCTACCAACACTCTACAATTTATGGAGATGTTACACTTGGGATAAGGCAGAAATGCAAACATGAGGTTGATAACGTTGATACCGATTCTTGGGGCGGGATCGTAGAAGAATTAAAAAAAAGAGTGGTTTACTCAACTTCTTCATATTTTTCTATAGCCAATAAATACCAGAAAAATAAGTTTATGTTTAGATCATTTGCCAGAGCCAATTGGGAACTGCAGGCCAATGATATTCGATACCCCAAAAATAATGCAGGTCTGTCCTATGGGGATATGATAGGTGAGCTGAGCCTTACACTTTTTGCCCTGCATCACAGCTTTGAGCATCTAGGGTTTTACGCCCGCACTTGGACAAATACAATGTTGCTGGAAAAAGGAAATGAACCAAAAATGAACGCAAGAGCTGAAATTGGCACTAGGATATTAGGCAAAACTTCTGGCTTTTCTTTGTTTTGTGCCTATGAATATCTTTGGGATGATTTTACGAGTCCTTATCCGCAAAGATCAGAAGTGTTTTATATCGGCTTTAGAATGAGTGATAAGACTTTTTGGTAAGAGATAAATACAGTTATAGAACTTCTTGCTCGATCAACTTTAATCTTAATCAATCTCATATATCGCACCATAATCAATTTCTTCTTCAATATTGTCATGGTTTGCTTGGTGTACCCTTGGGATTTTCACAGAAAATATTGAACCCTTGCCAAGCTCACTTTTTACATCGATTGAACCGTTGAGGAATGTGACCGATTGCTTAACGGTCGCAAGACCAATGCCCACACCTGTCTTATTGTCAGCATTTTTCCCACGATAGAATATCTCAAAAATATTGTCAATCTCCTCTTCTGGAAAACCAACCCCCTCGTCCTCAACCTTGAAATGAATTTCTGTCCAGGTTTCTTCAACTGTGACAATAACGGGTTTTTCGACTGAGGAAAATTTAACAGCGTTTTCTATTAGATTATGGAAAAGTAGTCTTAGAATATCGGGACTTATAATTGTTTTGATGACATCGTTGGATTTTATTATAATAATTTCTCTTTCTACAGATTGGTTTTTCTGAATTTGCTCAATTACAGAATCAAGCAATTCAAACATATCATATTTATGTAAACTTGAACCAACAACTGTGTCGTTAGCATTATTGAAGAAGAGAATGTTTTGCAAAACTATGGTCATATAATCCACCGTTGTGACTATTCTGTCCAGATAAGTTTCCATTTCCTGCTGGGTGAAGCGTTTGTGGTAGTGTTGCATAAGTTCGGCACCTGAACGGATGATGGTCAAAGGAGAACGGAATTCGTTGGAAATCATGTTCATAAACTTTGATTTCGTCTTGTTGAGTTCTTCTTGCTCTTGGGCAAAGGTCTCTGCTTTTTCTCTTTGGCTCATCTCACTTGTAAGCCTTTTGATTATCTCTTCCAGCTCGTAGGTACGCTCCAAAACTCTGTCTTCGAGAGCTTCGTTGGTGTTCTCAAGTATTTTTTGAGCTTCTTTGAGTTCTGTAATATCGGAAAAAGATTCGACCTTGTAATTAACTGCAGAAATGTCAGCAATTGTGTTCTTCCGAAGAATTACCGTCTCCTCTCCATTTTTATTGTAGAGGATTGATTCGAAATGAGCACCAGAGATTTGGTTTGAGTTCTCCAAATACTTAGCCACATCGGTGCCTACGAGTTCCTCTTCTTTGAGACCAATCCAGTCTTCTGCAACCATATTGACACGCAAAATATCGCCCGTGTCGGCATTGGAGATGATTAGCCCAGTTTGAACAGAATCCAATATGGCAGATATTTCTCTTTTGCTCTGAGATATTTCCATAAGGCGTACAGAAATACGTTGTTCCATCTCTGAGTCTAAGCCGTCGAGTGAGTTTTTGAGCCTTGTGTTCTCGAGCATAAACTTGAGATAACCTGATTGCAAGCCGCACAGTTTGAAAAGCTTTTCAGTGTTTTCTCTCCAGTGCTTTGTGAGTCCCAAAAGTATAAGACCTTCGACTCCAGATTGCCCAACAAGAGGTATAATTACAATATATTGCTTGATTTCTTCCGAATAATCGGGGTGTAAAAGAATGGAGGCGGACTGAATAGATTTTCCAATTACGGCACCACCCAATAGTTCCCCAAACATTTTGATTGAGCTTTCTTCGTGTTCAATCGGACTTGTCATCCGATGTTCAAAGGTGAATTCTTTTTGATTTAGCTCAAAAAGAGCAGCACACTCAACATTTGGAAATTTCAAGAAAACATTAAGACCGCTAAGAGTGTTATAAACCTTTCTCTCACCAAAATTGGAATGAGATTGAAATGTTTCAATCAAATCTAGGTAATCTTCGTCCTTGATTTCACCCAGCTTGTCTATGTTTATTTTTTCTTCCACTTAATCCTAAATATCCAATATTTGATTAAAAAAAGCAAACTGCGTGCCAATCTTTAGAATTGTTATTTTAGTAGCATTCCGCTCATTTCGTTATATTCTTTTAGAAAAACTGGGTAATTCTTCGAAAAGAAATCATCTGGCAAAGACATGTGCTGCCAGAGTTGTTGGTTAAGCCTCGGAACTATAATATTTCCTGGATTTCCAAACCGGTACATTGTTGCCGAAACTACTGCTATATGGACGATTGCCGTCATCAGATCAAATCTTCCATCTACCATACCATTGTAATAATTGCCAAGCGTTGTTATTAGCTCACGAGGGAGTTTCCATTTCTCGCCCAGCATCTTGCCAATCCCAGAATGGGAAATACCAAATGTTGATCTTTCAACTTGGTGAAGAGGTAAATTATTTTGACGACTATAAAGAATTATTTTATTATAAATATCTGGCATAAAATTCAGAAAAAGTAATTTACCGATGCCATGGACAATTCCAGCAACAAAATAATCTTCCACCATCCTTTCGCCACACGCCTTTGCCAAATTCCTAGAAATTGAGCCAACTGCAAAAGAGAACTGCCAAAGATCGACCGGCTTAATCGCTTCTACATCTTTTGAGTCTTCGAACATTTTAATCACCGAAAGAGCAAGAACAAGCGAACGGATTTCTTTAAAGCCAATAGAAACAACGGCTTGATTGACAGAAGAAACCTTGGACACAAAGCCGTAAATAGCCGAGTTTGATATCTTTAATATTTTGGTAGAAGAGGACTGGTCATTGGATATAATCTTGGCAACATCGCCGGCGTTACACCTTGGGTTGGCAATCGCATCGACTAAATTGCTGTAAACAGTTGGCAGAGTTGGAAATTCATCAACTTTTGCCATTATATTGTCGAGCAGCTTTTTTTGTGTTTGTTGTTTAGCCGTCATGCTTTGCTATATGTTTTACTGCCGAATCAAAAAGATCTAGTTCGATATTCAATTCACATTTCCATTTCATTGATGATTCAAGATTTTTAATCGCAGTTTCAATCATTTGAGGGCTAATCTCCATCTCATCATCTTCTCCATCAGCCTTGACCATCACGCCTGCCACATTCCATGTTTTGAGTAATCTAAGATGCTTTTCTTGTAGCTTAGCACCCACGGGAATCATCGTTTGGCCGAAGTTGTTTACCACAGCTTCTGCCAAAATCAAACCCTCTTCAATCTCCTCTATTGTTTTGTAAGATGCCATAGGATAATAAAATGACAGGAAATTAATAAATATTTAAAAACTTTAATAGGACAGCAATATAGGAAATTAATCAATCCTATCAAAACCAGTATATTTTCTTAGCACTTCTGGAATCCAGAGCGAAGTGCCATCGAAATATTGCTCGATGAGTGCCACCAATATGCGAGGTGTGGCAAGAGCTGAACCGTTGAGCGTATGAACAAATTCTGGGCTTATTTTTTTCCCTTCACTAACTTTTCCTTTTGGTCTATACCGAATATTAGCACGACGTGATTGGAAATCTTTGAAATTTGAACAAGATGAAACTTCTAGCCAGCTTTTCTCACTTTCTGCCCAGACCTCAAAATCATAAGTGACCGATGATGCAAAAGATGTATCACCCGAACACAATAATAATATTCGGTAGGAAAGCCCTAGACCTTGAATTAATTTTTCGACATCGGAAAGCATTGACTGGAGTTCTTTTGCTGAATCCTGGGGGCGAGTAAATTTGACAAGCTCCACTTTGTTGAACTGGTGAACACGCAGAAAGCCACGAACATCTTTTCCGTGCGAGCCAGCCTCTCGGCGGAAACATGGAGAATATCCGCAAAGCTTAATACTCAAATCAGAATCTTGCAAGATCTCGTCTCGATGTAAATTTGTCAGTGGCACTTCGGCTGTCGGGATTAAATAGAGATTGTCAATCTGGGCGTGATACATGTCTTCGGCCATTTTGGGCAACTGCCCCGTGCTGCGCATCGAGTCTTCATTTACAACAAAAGGAGGAATGGTCTCCGAGTAGCCATTCTCTGAATGTGAGTCCAAGAAATAATTTATCAACGCTCGCTCGAGTCGCGCGCCTTTGCCCGTCATGAACGAAAATCCTGCACCTGTGACCTTTGCACCACGCTCAAAATCAAATAGCCCAAGTTTCTTTGCGATTGCGATGTGGTCTAGTCCGTGGGATGAATCACGAACCAAGCCCCAAGACTTTATTTCTTTATTGTCAGTCTCGTTTTTTCCGACTGGGACTACTTCATCGCTCATATTTGGAATTTTCAACAACTCTTCATCTCTTTTTTGCTCAACCTCACGAAGTTCGGTATCCATAGACTTGATACTCTCAGAAATCACTTTCATGTCGTTCATTATCTGAGAAGCATCGCCACCAGCTTTTTTAATATCGCCAATTTGCTTTGAATTTACATTCCTCTCAAACTTCTGCTGTTCAACAAGACTCAAAATCTCACGCCTTCTTTGGTCAAGCGAAATAATCTTGTCAATATCGGCACTAGCATTTTTGTTTGCCGTATTTTCTTTTACCACATCTGGATTTTCTCGAATGAATTTTATGTCTAACATCTTTTTTCTTTGTATTGTTAAGAGTTTAAATTGCAAATTTAACAAAAAGCGGACTAAGTGGCAATTTGTTTCTGGACACAATCATTTAATTTGCCAAGAATTACTTTTTGTTCAGAGCTTAAATCCTCTTTTAATATTTTTTCATATTCCTTATTAAACATTTTTATTGTTCTCCATTTGTCTGTTTCTTCAGAATTAATTCTCGATGAAATAAAATTTTGATATTCTGCTTTTTCTGACCCGTTCAAATCCTCAAAGAAATTTCTGCCTCTAAGCCTAAACAACTGTTCTTGAAATCTTTTGGACTTGAAATCATTTTCATTAAATATAACTGGGTTATTTATAACCCTCGATAAATTCAGTTCATCTTTTTTCCTTTCGGCAAAATAATTGCCGGCAAAGAGATCTGCATCAGAATCAACAAATGGAATTTCATGAACAAATATTTCATCGCTAATTTGATTTAATAATAATTTGTGCCGCTCGACTAAAACAAGATTTTTCTGAGATAATTCAGCACGTTTTTCATCTTTATCATTCTTTTCAGTGTATTTCAATATTTGCGGAGATTGATTGAGTTTAATTTCTGAGAAGCCGACTTCAAACTTCCTTTCTTCTTTTTTGGTGAACATTTGCTTTTTTATTTCTTGGGCAGATTTGCCAAGAATCTGTTCTGGGTTTCTCTCCAAATCCCATGATATAATTGAATTTCCAATGCTTGGATGTTGTCCAATGGTGTGGTGAACTCCCAAGAACTTCTTCTCATATCCGTAAAAGCTAGAAATATTATAAAATGTGGGGCTGTCCATGAGTAATTTTCGGGCGAAACTTTTGTCTTGTAATTTTCTTGAGTATTTGATTAGATTTGGATTGTTTTGCCTTATTAATTTCAGAAGTTCAATAGTCGCCACAACATCGGAGAGTGCGTCATGGGCCTTGAGGTGAGTTAGATTATTGAGCTTCGAGAGAACTTCCAAACGCAGGCTATCATCGGTGCCTTCCTCAGAAAACTTCATATCCCCAAGCCTGCCAAAAGCATAGCCCATTTTAATAATATCGAAAATATCCAGCTTTTTATTTCCATTATCCCACGCCCAACGGTAGGGATCGCTGAGATTTCTGTAAAGCAGAAATTGGGTGAATTTATCGTCGAATTCTTTTGAATTATAGCCAGTAATACACTGATTTCCATCGCCTGAGAGAATTTTATTTACTTTTTGCGAAAACTCAAATTCATTCATTCCGTTCTTTTGTAAATCTGCAACATCAATCATAGTTGTTCGGAAAGCAAAGGGGCTTGGAATGATGTCATCTCGCATTCTGCAAAGAATGTCATGCCGCTCAATTTCATTGAAATCAGCATCAGTTTTTATTGCTGCAAATTGGACAATCTGGTCGAATCGTTTATCGATCCCTGTTGTCTCGTAGTCGTAGAAGAGGTAGTTCATTTTGATTTATTATCTAGGTAGCCTTGCACAATGTCAATGTATTCAGATTGGATTACACGGTTAATTGTTAATTTGTCTATTTCTAAATTTTCAATATATTCTGCTTTGAACATATTGTAATCATCCCAAATATTTGTGTGCTGATCTGGTGCTTCATCTACCTTTTGGATGTAGAGGAAATTTCTAACTGCTTCAACTAATGAAATCAATTCACTTTGCGTATAAATTATCAAATCATTTCCTGCAAGATCTGAAATAGATTTTTGATAGAAATATTGATTTTTATCTTTGCCCGTAACATCAATAACCATAGATACTTTATCTTTTAAATCTATTTTTTCAGAATTCTTTAGACCTAAATCAATGCCAAGTTCCAATGGCATATTGAATCTCATTGCTTCGCCAGCTTTCTTTGAAACATTTCTACTTAAATCGTGAATGCTAAGCCTTGAAGATTTCATCAATTTAATTATTGAATCTAATCTATTTGCTCCAGAATCTTTTGTTTCTGATATTAATGGATTAAATTTACAATGAATTACAGTGAATATAATCACACGTAAATTCTCTTTGTATTCATCATCAAAAGGACAATTAATAAACACATTTGAGTTGAAGCCTTCCCTCAATTATGCACCTCTTTGAAATGTCCCATCTTTTCTATGAATAACCACACTTGAGAACTTGCCTTCCTCAACCATCTTATGGGCTATATCTCCAGCTCGTGTTTTACTTTTAACAACTCTTATAGCTTTTTTTGCTCCTTCTCTTTTGACTGCCCAGCCACCAGATCTAGGTAAAACATGAACCTTACTAGGATCAGGTTTAGCCGAAGCAACAATTTTTGCTTTTGTTTCTTCGCTTATATGTAATGATCGTTTCATAATATTTTAAAATAAAAATAATGTAAATTGCTGTCTAAAATTGAGACGTTACAAGTTAATAAATATTAAAGGAAATTAAAAATGCAATATGCAAAAATAAAAAAGTCAAAATCAGACTATAAAGTATATCTAGGAAATGCAGACTCCGATCTTTCTTCGCTCAATTTAAGTTCTGCTGAACTGAAACATGTCCAGATACAAACAGAAAAAGGAGGAACCGCGCACATCCAACGCTTGCCAGAACACATCTTCATCTACATTAACCGTGATGAGAATAAAGAAGATTGGTGGACGCTGGAAGAATATAGAAAAGCTGGGAATACAGCCACTGGAGTGCTTAATAAATTAAAAGCCAAGGATGTGGATGTTTTTTCATTGGGGCTGGAGGCTGAGACTGTTCTTGCTTTTGCCGAAGGTATGGCTCTTGGGAATTATCAATTCCTAAAATATTTCAAAGTGGGAAAAGAAAATTCTCTTTCAACAATTAATGTTTGTGATGATGCTGTCTCTAAAAAGAAAATTGATGACCTAGGGCATTCAACAAATGCGGTCTATTACGCCCGAGATTTAGTGAATACTCCAGTCCAAGATATGACCGCTCCAATTATGGCAGATGAGTTCAAGAAAATGGCAAAAGATGCAGGTATTAAAATAAAAGTAATGGGGAAATCTCAAATTGAGAAAGAGAAAATGGGCGGCTTGCTTGCCGTAAACCGTGGCTCACTCGATGAACCCAGGTTTACAATAATGGAATACAAACATCCAAATGCAAAGAATAAAAAACCTTATGTGCTTGTGGGAAAAGGAGTTGTCTATGATACTGGGGGGCTTTCGCTCAAGCCAACGGCTAATTCAATGGACTTTATGAAGTCCGACATGGGTGGTGCTGCGGTGATGAGCGGAACTATTTTTGCCGTCGCAAAAGCAAAGTTGCCAGTTCATATTGTGTGCTTAATCCCAGCTACTGACAATCGCCCTGGTGGAAATGCTTATACCCCTGGCGACGTGATAACAATGCACAATGGTATGACTGTCGAAGTACTCAACACGGACGCCGAAGGTCGCATGATTTTGGCTGATGCAATCTCGTACGCAGCCCGCTACGAACCAGAGTTCATCATGGATGCGGCGACGCTAACCGGTGCTGCAGCTCGCGCCTTTGGCAAATATGGTCTGGTGGCTATGGGT
>JAJRPT010000193.1 GCA_024280675.1 Bacteroidota bacterium | reverse complement strand
CTGCATTGTTTGTTCTTTTAATATTAGTTGTTCTACAAGCTGTGCCAGAGAATCTTTTACATTCTTAATCGAATCTATGGTGGCTATATCTTCTTGCATCTTGTCTAGTCTTTGCTTGGTAATCTCGTAAGTTCTTTCAATCATCACAGTGTCGGCGACCGCTAGGCTGTCTTGAGGATTGGGCGGGAGTCCTAGCCAAGTTGGGTGCTTTTCCTTAATCACCATCATGGTCAATAGGGCTACAGTGAGTGACAAAGTAGCTATCGTTATCAAAAATATGAGTTTTCTTGAGTTCATTTCTAATGTTTATAAAATTTCCTAAGTGCAATTTCCCCAAGCTCTTCATTCTCTAATTTATTCATCTTGTAGCTGTGAGCTTCTAGCTCTCTTTCCTTTAGCTTGTCTATTGTTTTTTCTTCGACCATTGCCGAGCTTAGCCAATCACGCTTAAGGTCTTCAATTTCTGTGATATTCATAATTTCTTTTTCCAGTTTAAATATCTCATCTTCGAGATGTGATATTCTCTGAAACCGGGCTTGGAGAAAAGAGAGTGATTGCATACCACCGAGACCTCTTAATGAGCTTATTTCCCCTTGGTGTTCTTTTAATTCATCCAGTCTTGCCACTTTAGCCGCAATTACCCTGCCAAGCTGGTTTTTAGCTTGCAATGTCTTGTGTGAGCGAAGACTTAGTATGGATTCTAATGAAAATTTAAACATATTTTTTCTGGCAGGGCAGGTCACCATTTTTATTAAGAATTACTAAAAAAACTACACACTAGAAAGTTTAACAAGGTGCTCAACCATTTCTTCCCATCTAACTTTTTCGTCAATTTCTTGTCTAAGGAATTTCTGAATATAATCTATCATATCGATGGCTTTATCGGTTCTGGGGTTTGTACCTTTTTGGTATGCACCAATAGAAATTAAGTCTTCGGATTCACGATAAGCCGCAATGATTTCCTTTAGCTTGCGTGCGGCCACCATATGTTCGTCAAAGACAACCGACCTCATCACACGAGAAACGGAAGCCAGAACATCAATGGCGGGATAATGCCCTGAGTCGGCCATTTTTCTTGTGAGCATTATATGCCCGTCGAGTATTCCACGTGCTGCATCCGAGATTGGCTCATTAAAATCATCCCCTTCAACAAGAACTGTATAAAGAGCAGTGATTGAACCTTTGTCGGAGGTTCCAGCTCTTTCCATTGTTTTTTGAAGCAATGAAAAGACCGATGGCGTATATCCTTTTGAGGTTGGTGGTTCGCCAATGGTTAGTCCCACCTCACGTTGTGCCATTGCAAGCCGTGTGACCGAATCCATCATAAGCATTACATCGAGGGATTGATCTCTGAAATATTCTGCGATAGTGGTTGCGATGAGTGCTGCCTTCACCCTCACAAGCGAGGGTTGGTCGGAGGTTGCAACGACCACAACTGATTTTTTCAGACCTTCTTCGCCAAGCTCATTTTCGATAAATTCTTTGACCTCACGACCCCGCTCGCCGACCAGTGCAATCACATTTACATCGGCTGATGTATTTTTTGCAATCATCCCAAGCAAAGTAGATTTACCAACACCAGAGCCTGAGAAAATCCCAGCTCTTTGACCTTTCCCGAGGGTTAGAAAACCATCAATAGCCCTGATTCCGGTATTCATCGGCTCTTGGATTATTCTACGGGTGAGTGGGTTTGGGGGTGAAGAATGAATGGAACGACGCTCTTGGATTTTGATTCGTCCTTTTCCGTCAATTGGATTGCCAAGCCCGTCGATCACCCTTCCTAGCAACTCATCGCCAACCCCAATTTTAAACACTTCGCCCGTTGATACAACTTCCATTCCGGGTGAGATGTCGTGAAGGTCACCCAGCACCATGCTCATTATTCGGTTTGAATCATGAAATCCTACAATTTCAGATTTTACGACTTCGTTTCCCCTTTCGTCTCTGAGAATACATATTTCACCAATTGGTGCTTTGGGTCCGTCCGACTCCAAGACAAGCCCAACAACTTTGCTGAGTCTACCAATTAGCTGAAGTGTCTCAGTTTTCTCTATTACATTGGCATAACGATTGCGTATTAGTTTATCACTTAACATTTTCTTCCTCTATTATTCTTCTTCATTATTTTGCTCGTCACCATCTGTACCCAGAAATTCTTTTGGGTCGATCCTATGGCTTGGTGGTTCCCAATCTTTGTCCTGGCGGTCTGGGAGTTCTATTTCTCCTTCCTTACCTTTTGTTGCGTCTCCTAGCCCAAAGCCCATTTCGTTAGCTTCTTTTTCAATCTCATCTTCACCAAAAGAGGGCTGCCTGTCTTCTTCAATTTTCTTTTTTAGTTTTTCTTCATCTTCGAGCAATTTCAGATAATTTATTCTGGTAGGATCCGTGCTTTTTTCTTCGTTACTCATTGTCTCATTTGTAATTTCTTCGGGCAATTCTGTGATTATATTGCCATCGGAGTCCATGTCCACGCCATCGAAAATATCTTCGCCAAACATTTCTCTATACTCGGCCGGCATATCGTCATAGGACATATCGCTGGCACTTGGTAGGTCACTGGTATTTTCCTCTTTTTGTACCCCCACTTTGCTGGTGGGCTGAGTTCTTGTTTTTCCGGAACTAGATTTGCCGTAGAAATCATCCATTTCATTTTGTGAGTCTTGTATTTCGTGCATTTTTTCTGATTCGGAGAAGAGTGCTTTTTCTATATTACGCAACTGATTTTCTATTCTTCCGTCAATTAGACCTGCTGAGGTTTCCAACATACATCCGCCAATTGGCACATTGGTATTTGGGTAAATTTCAATTTCATCAGAAAATCTTTTGTCGTCCATTAGTACGCTCTTTGAAGTCTCCAGCATCTCAACAATATCTGGATGAACATGGATTTTGAATATTTTTTCATTACTAATAGAAGCGATGGCTTTTCGTATTTGTCCTATCACAACATTTTCGTCCTCAGAAACCTCTTTGTTGAGGATTTGTCGAGCCATTTGAACCGAAAGAAAAATGAGTGATTCTTCAAAGTTTTTCACTGACTCGACTTGCTCTTCTTTTAGGCTAATGGTTACAGAATCAATTTGTCGTATCCATTCTTGGTATTGTTCAATTTCTATTTTGTATGTACTCATCGCCATAAGTTGCCCATCTTCTTGACCTTTTTCGTATGCTTTTTGGATTTCTTCTTTTGCAATAGAAAGAGGCACTTGGTCTTCGATAACCCGGCTCATATCAATATCTAGCGGTTCGTTCTCGTTGGAGATGATAAACTCTTGGACAAACATTGTCTTTGGAGCTTTTTTCTCTTCTCTAAATTCAGCCTCTTGCTCAAGTGCTTCGGGGACAAGTTTTTCTTTTGGCCCAGTCGAAAGCTCAGCTTCTAACTGCTCTTTGAGTCCCGTTATCTCAGTATTGAAAAGCTCATCTCTGAGGAACATATAATTATTGTAAATCTCGAGGGCATCGTTTATCAGTTGTTCCGACCTGATGATACGAACTGTTTTCTTCTTTGGGGATATGTTTACAAAAACTGTTTGCATTTTACTCAATCTTCATTTTATAAATTATACAAACACATCGTCGGCTCCACGCCCACCGACCACAATTTCTTCTTTTTCTTCTAGTTCTTTTATTAAATCTACGATGCGAATTTGAGCAGATTCAACTTCTTTGAGCTTGACTGGTCCCATGAACTCGAGTTCTTCTTTGATGACATCGGCTGCGCGACTGGACATGTTTTTGAATATTTTATCCTTAACTTTTTGGTCAGTTGCTTTGAGGGCCAGAGCGAGATCAGATTTCTCGACATCACGTAGAATCCTTTGAACACCTTTGTCATCAACCATTACTATATCTTCAAATAGGAACATCAAACGTTTTATCTCATTTGCCATTGTATAATCTTGCTCTTCGATAATTTCTAGTATTGATTTTGCAATCTGATTATTTGACTTATTGAGAATGTTTGCAACCAGATGAGTACCACCGGCGGCCGACATACCTTGAGACAGAGTAGATTCTGCAATTTCATCAACAACATGCTCAACCTCTGAAATGATAGCCGGTGACACTTTCGAAAGGGTAGCAATCCGCAGTATGGTATCGGCCCGGAGTGCGTCGTTGAATGAGCTGAGAACCTCGGCCGATTGGTCAGCCGGAAGGTGTGAGAGAATAAGTGCAATGGTTTGCGGGTGTTCTTTTCCGAGGAAATTGGCAAGTTGCTGAGCGTCTGCTTTTTTCAGCACTGAGAATCCACGAACAGATGTCAGCACTCGGATTTTTTCAATTATATCTTTTGCTTTTTCTGGTCCATAGGATTTCTCCAAAATCATCTGAGCGTAATCCAGCCCACCTTCTACCATATAAGATGATGCCGACATGAGCTGGTAGAATTCTTCGATAACAGATTCAATAACACTTGGGTTTAATTCCTTGAGATTGGTAATCTCGACGGCGATATACTCAACTTCTTTCATATCGAGTTCTTGGAAAACTTTTGCAGCAACATCGACATCCATGCTCATCAGAAGCACGGCCGCTTTTTGTTTGCCCGTTAGTTTCTCAAATTTTATTTCTCTTCTAGCCATTTTTTTATTCGCTTATTATTAATTTCATATTGTATTAAATTTCTTTGTCCCTTTATCATTAGAACTAAAAGGCTGAAGCCTCAATGTCTGCAACCATCCACATTCTTAACAGTTTTGCAGCTTCACCAGGATTATTATCGATAAAATCTTCTACCTTTCCTTTTATCTCCAACTTCATCAAGGCATCTTCGGAGAGTTCTTCGGAGAAGAAATCTGCATCGGCCATATCTGCTAGGGATTCTTGTTCAAGCTCAAGCTCTTCTTTTATATCTTCTTCGAACATAGGGGCTTCTTGTTCTAGCAGAAGTTGGTCGGGCAGTTCTGCTGGCAAGAGCAACATTTCGTCATCATCAAAGTCGAGTTCTTCTGGCAATTCTTCGTGTTCTTGTTCCTCCAAGTCAAAATCATCAATTACTACAGTTGCTGGCAAACTGAGTGCTATTCTCATTCTTTCTCTTACTTGTTTTGATTGAAGAAGAGCAATCATTAGAGCAAAAATAATCAATATCGAGCCAATCAGAAATAATATTCTTTTATTTTCAGGTATTGTATACCAAGCCGGAGTGAAAATGTCTTCGTAATTACCCTCGTCCAGAGTATGTTCAAAGGGAACATTGATAACCGATATTTGATCATTTCGCCCGGGGTCATACCCGACAGCATTTCGGACAATTTCGGAAAACTTTTGCATTTCCTCATCGGTGCGTGGTGAGTATTCGATTAGCTTCCCCGCATCCTTGCTTGTGATTTTGACAGTCCCGTTAATTAGACACGAAACAGTTAGACGGTTTATTGCACCGACCGAATGGATGATCTGTTGGACTGATTTTGATATTTCATAATTAGCAATTTGTGTTTGCTCGTTCTTCGACATATTTACATAAGGATAGGAAAGCGAGTCGGCCGATTCATTTTGGTCTACAATATTTTGCTCTGAGCGAACCGCAGATTCTTCTGGATCGAACTCTGTCTTCTCTTGAGTTATGTGTGTGAAATCCAGTTCTGCATTTACTCTTACTTTAGTATTTCCTACTCCAATAACTCCGTCGAGCAGTGTTTGGACTTTGTCTGCAAGGTGTTCTTCGACCCTGCGTTGTTGGTCATGCTGAAGAGATGTTTTCCCAGCCACGGTGGATTCATCAAGTGGCGTTCGGGAGAGAATATTTGCTTTTTGGTCTACAATCTTTACATCATCGGTTTTAAGACCTTCGACACTTGATGAGACAAGGTTTTGAATGCCTTCAACAGAAAGGCGTGAGAGTGACCTGTTCGATTTAAGGTGAAGAGTGATTGAAGCAGTTGGCTCTTTTTGATCTTTTTTGAAAAGAGCACGATCTGGAATGACAATATGGACACGAGCTTTGCGTACTTCGTCCATTTGTGATATTGTTTTGGCAAGTTCACCCTCCAAGGCACGGCGAAAGTTTAGTTTCTGAACAAACTCGCTCATACCCAAATTAGTCTTGTCAAAGAGCTCATACCCAACTTTTGAATTCTCAGGCAATCCTCTCTTTGCAAGATCTAGCCTCAGTTCATTGACCCTGTCGTGAGGAACTTTTAATTTGGTACCGTCTTCTTTTATCTCATATTTAATATTTTGCTCTTTTAGTAGTTGGACAATCTCCCCAGCATCACTTGGGTCGAGATCGGTGTACAGAGTTGCAAACTTAGTGGACTGGGCAGAAAAAACCAACCACATCAAAGCCCCAACGGTTGCGACTACCACGGTAAAGCCAGCTATCTTTTGCCAAAATTTTAATTTGTCAAAAAGACCTTTAGCTTTTCCAATTGTCTCATTATTTTCTAATAAATTCGCCATTATTATTCTCCAAAGTTTGTGCTTTTTTGCACTAGTTTTTTTTATTTATTATATTTCTTTCAAAGTCGCTCCTACATTTGAGAAGCAATATTGAAAAGCTCTATTGTAAATGCTTTCAATGTATCAATCATAAAAGGCAACAAAATTGCCGTGGTAGCAAATACTGCAATTAATTTTGGAACAAAGGTGAGTGTTTGTTCAGAAATAGTGGTAGCTGCTTGGAATACCGAAATAATAAGCCCAACTACGAGTGAGACAAGCAACAGTGGTCCGCAAATAATTATAGTATAGTAGAAAGCATCTCGTGCAATGTTTATTATCATCTGATCTGTCATTTCCATTTTCTTTTTCCCTTCTTTGTTTAATTCACAGCTAAGTGGAACCAACTATTGATTCCATGAGTGAGGTGACAATTAAATTCCATCCATCAACGAGTATAAAAAGCAATATTTTAATTGGCAGCGAGATAAGTTGCGGTGGTAGAAGAAACATCCCCAGTGACATAAGAGTGGAGGCAATAATCATATCCAGCACCAAAAATGGCACAAATATCAAAAAGCCAATCTGGAACGCAGTCTTCAGTTCAGAAATAGTGTAGGCTGGGATTAACGCCCAAATCGAAACATCATCGATATCATTTGGCTTTTCCCCGCCAGATAATTTAATGAACAATCCTAAATCTTCTTCTTTTACGTGTTTGAACATAAACTCACGAAATGGTAGAATTATTTGAAATATTGCTTCATCTTGATCAATTTCTTCTCTCATGTATGGCTGTATCCCCCTTTCATTTGCTTGGTCTACAATGGGTTGCATGACAAAGAATGTAAGAAATAGTGCCAGCCCAGTTAGTAATTGATTTGGAGGCTGAGTCGATGTTCCAAGGGCTTGTTTCAAAAAAGAAAAGACAACAATAATGCGTGTAAAACAAGTCATCATCACTAGAATGGACGGTGCAAGAGTTAAAATTGTAATCACTCCAAGGACTTGAAGTGTTAGCACAAGATCATTCTCTTCCCCATCTTGGCCAATATTAACCGCCAGACTTGGAATATTAATTGTTGTTGGAGTCTGCTGTGCCGGCGATGTTTGTGCTAGTGCATCCCTGGTGCAAAAGCCCATGAACAATAGACAAAACAGAAGTACGACCCCATATTTTCGTACATTACTTATCATTAAAAACCCATATTTAAACCAAAACCTACAATCAATATTCAATCGGCGTGCCAAAAGACTTTCTTTTGAGATGTCCAAAGTAAAAATAAACATTTACATTGTAAATTAATCCATAAGCGGTATATTGCTCTAATAAATTGAATACGTTTCCTTAATCAAAACAAAGAATATGACTAAAACTCGTAACGGTGACTCTAATCTCATTGCTAAATTTCTTGGAATAGTAGAAAAAGTGGGAAATATGCTCCCGCACCCAGCAACCCTTTTTGTAATATTTGCAGCCCTGACAGTGGTTCTTTCATGGGCATTTTCTTTGACAGATATTTATGTTATAAAACCTGGTAGCGAGGAAATAATCCGGCCTTTCAATCTCCTTTCAGTCAAAGGAATACAGATGATGCTTATGGAATTAGTGACTAATTTCACAGGCTTTGCACCTCTTGGGACGGTGCTTGTTGCGCTTCTAGGGATTGGAATAGCCGAAAGCAGTGGGCTTATTGCATCGACCATTCGCTTAATTGTCCAAAATGCTTACAAAGTATTAATTGGAATGATGCTCTCGCTCGCAGCCATTGCCATTGGGACAATGCTTTTTTTCAATCCTGTTTTCTTGCACATTGCCGGGGTTGCACTTTTTACGGGACTTTCAGTTTTTGCAATTTGGTATATCAACAAGAATCATCCCGATTATATTTTGTCATTCATCATAGTCTTTTCTGGAATCTTGTCTAATATGGCTTCTGAGATTGGATATGTACTTTTGGTTCCATTGGGAGCGATAATGTTCATTGGAGCGGGTCGCCACCCCATTGCTGGATTTGCTGCAGCATTTGCAGGAGTATCTGGTGGATATTCGGCAAATCTTTTAATTGGAACTATCGACCCCTTGCTTGCTGGACTTTCCGAAGAAGCCGCCCATATTATCGACCCAACTTATACGGTAAACTCACTTGCTAATTATTTCTTTATGTTTGTTTCAACTTTCACTATTGCGATTGCTGGAACTTGGGTGACGCAAAGATTTGTAGAGCCTCGCCTTGGCAAATACGAAGGTGATGAAGCAATGAGCGATGAGGATATTGATAAAATTAAGGCATTAACGCCACAGGAGAAAAAAGGCGTTGCTTATGCTTTGATTGCTGGAGCAACCTTTGCCGGTATAATTCTTTATGGGGCGATTCCAAGTGATGGGTTTATGCGTGATGCCTCGCTTCAGATGAGCGAGGGGATGGATTGGATAACTTTCCAGCTCAAATCACTCAAACCGCTTATGCAATCTGTTGTTGCATTTATTTTCATTGGCGGCGCGGTCATGGGTATCGGTTATGGGATTGGGGCAAAGACATTCAAATCCGACTCGGACGTGATGAACGGAATGGGAAAAGCGATGGAAACGCTTGGAATTTACATAGTATTGGTTTTCTTTGCTGCACAATTTGTAGCATATTTCAAATGGACTAATCTTGGAATTATATTTGCAATAACTGGTGCCGAAGTTCTGCAAGCCTCAGGTCTTGGCCCCATCCCACTTATGATTGCATTCATTATTTTGTCTGCAATAATAAACTTGGTAATGGGTTCGGCATCTGCTAAATGGGCAATTATGGCACCGGTCTTCATTCCCATGTTTATGCTCATTGGATACTCTCCTGAGCTAATCCAAGGAGCTTATCGTGTGGGCGACTCGGTAACAAATATTATCTCACCAATGATGAGTTATTTTGCCTTAATTGTAGCATTTATGGAACGATATGTCAAAAAAGCTGGCATCGGGACTGTGATAGCCACCATGTTGCCCTATACTATTGTATTCTTTTTGGTATGGACTGTGATGTTTATCATTTGGTTTTGGTTGGGTATTCCGCTGGGTCCTGATTCGCCGATGTTCATTGATATTCCAGGTAAATAAGCCACACTGCGACCTTTAAGTCACATTGTGACCTTTAAATTGTAATATCTCTTTTAGAATTATAAATTATTCTATTTATTATCGTATATTTACAAACTTAGAAGAACTTAATGAATTAAAAAGTCTTGCAAATGAGACATTGCTATGGTTAAAAAAGAAATTATATAAATGCCCTCAAAGAAGAAGGCGTTTCTATCCAAAAAACTATTCTTTACGGGAGTTATTCAAAAGAAACCGCAAAGCCAGAATCAGATATAGATCTTATGATTGTCACTGATAATTCTGTGAACAAAAGATTTGCATCTCGCAAAGTCTGGAAAACAGCTTTCAAGATTGACCACAGAATAGAGCATGGGATCGAGATTAACACACAATAATATTTTAACAAATGAAAATTGGCGTATTTGACAGTGGTTTGGGTGGACTCACCGTACTTGGGCAGTTTTTGTCACACTTGAGCGGGCATGAATATATTTATTTGGGCGACAACGCCCGTGTGCCTTATGGAAATAAATCGCCCAGCACGGTGATTAATTATTCCAAAGAAGCTGCAAGGTTCCTGATTTCAAAAAATGTAGACGCAATAGTTATTGCTTGCAACACATCAAGTGCTGAGGCTATGGAAGAAGTTAAATCAGTTGCGGGCAATCGCAATGTGATTGGGATGATTGAACCTGCTACAAGATCTGCCGCCAAATCAACAAAGAATAAAAGAATTGGAATCATTGGCACTCGTGGAACAATAAAGTCAGGTGCATATTCCGGCGAGCTAAAATCACTCGACCCAGATATTGAAGTATTCGAGCGGGCTTGTCCTCTTTTTGTCCCATTTGTCGAGGAGGGCGAGACTGGTTCGGAAGCCTTGCGACTAATCGCACAGGATTACCTTGAACCATTGATTGTTTGCAAAATTGACACATTAATATTGGCTTGCACACATTATCCTTTCTTGCAAGAAGTAATCTCTGAGATTCTGCCAGATGTAGAAATTATTGACACGGGCGAGGCAGCCGCCTTGGAAGCAAAAGAATTATTGGCTAACACCCACTCAATTAACGAACAAAATAAAATACCACAATGCAGCTATTTTGCCACCGATGAGCCGTCTCATTTTATCAAGGTTGCAAAAGAACACCTAGGGCTTGAGATTGGCTTTATTGAGGCTGTGGTGTTGTAAGCTCACCCTTTCACTCCATCAAAAGAATTCCATAACAGAGTTGGATTTGAGTAGACACTGCTTGAATCTGAGCAAGAATCGCTAAATCTCTATTCCTATTTTCTCGTCTGTCATCCTTGCCGATGTCAATAAAAATTCTATATCTGGGATAAATATCTCTCAGATAAAAGAAGACTTCCATTTTAAACTTGTCGTTCTTGTCGATAGTTTCGAGAATCTCATCTAGGTCAAGTAAATCTATTTCAAACATGGCTAAACCCTTAAAATAATCTGTTTATGGTCAAAAAAAAAAGGAGCATTTTCAAATTTTGCCCATTGTAGAGGTACTGGTATACCTTTGACAAGACAAAAAGAAAACGCCCCGATTACTCGGAGCGTGCCTTTGCTTACATCTTGCCATTAAAAAATTACCAGTTTTCTACAATGAATGTAGTAAGACAACGCTTACTAATATTTATATTTTTACTCTATAAAATTTCTGTTTTTGTGAAACAACGATTTCAATATACAAAATATTCCCCAAACCATTTAAAATTCGTTTTCTTTTTATTTGCTTTTAATTTATTAGATTGTCGAAAATTCTTAACTGTAAACCGGTGTCACGCAATTTTTCGTGATAAAAACAAAATAACAAATTTTCCACTAAGGCATACTGATAATCATTGATTTATGAAAAATATAAAAAGGTTGAAAAAATAAATTAGAAATAATTTGTTGTTGAAAATAACAAATCATGTACAATAACCCACACCTTGACATATTGGTATTGGCTCACGCAAATTATCTGTCTTTGCTGGCAATATTTTCCTTGTTCATACATCTAATGACTCATGCAAACAAACAGAAGATCTTTTCTCATTTCCTCTTTTATTCTCTCTAGCTTCGCACTCACTCCAAAGTGCCTGAGGTCGTTTGAGCTAGAAAACACCTCCCTTCAACTCTCTGATTATAAAACAAAAGCGGTGGCAAAAATTCAACTGCATCTCTTTCCAAAAGGCAAGGGAAATCCATCGGCAAAGGAAGCCAATGCCGCAGGATTTTTGCAGAAAGTCTTGCTAGATGAAGATTATGACAAAGATATTAGAATTGGAATTTATGAGAATATTGAAAGAATTACTCAGCAATCAAAGTCTGATATGGGAAAAAATATTTTGGTTTTAAGCGATTCTGAATTGGAGGAATTATTAATAAATGTAAGAAATACCTGGGGTGAAACTTTTCTCTCATTATTATTATTATTTATCATTGAGGCACTTTTTTCAGATCCTATTTATGGACATAACCAACCTGAGACTGGCAAAGGTGGCTGGGATTGGATTTCACATATTCCGGGTATCCCACAAGCAAATGAATATAATAGATACGAGGCATTGGTGTGAGCTATGACTATGACGTTTGTGTGATTGGAAGCGGTGCCGGCGGTGGGCCGGTGGCTTACGAGCTAGCAAATACTGGGCGGGATGTGATTGTGCTGGAGAAAGGCGGATGGTTTAGCGAAAAAGACTTTGCAAAGGATGAGATCATGTCTTGTCGTCGCGCAGTTTTTTCGCCCAATCTCAGAGATGAAAGACACGAGATTGAGCAATTTAAAAAAGGGGAATGGAAATCTGAGTCCACATTTGATTCGGGATGGGATTTCTGGAATGGGTCAATGGTGGGCGGGTCTACTAATTTAATGAGTGGTTTTTTTCATAGATTAAAACCTGATGATTTCAACTTGCTATCAAAATATGGAAGCATTAAATACGGCAACATTGTCGATTGGCCAATAAGTTACAGTGACCTAGAGCCATATTATGAGAAAGTTGAGCGTATTGTTGGCGTGAGTGGAAGAAACAAAAAGCATAAATTCTCAGAACCAAGATCGACTAATGATTTCCCATATCCACCCACTGCCGAGCATCATATCTCTGGTCTAATTGACAATGCTTGCCACGGGCTGAATGTCTCAGTATTCCCTGTGCCAAGAGCAATATTGACTAAGCCACAAGGAGATAGAAATGCTTGTTATTTGTCTGGATATTGCGGTTCTTATGGCTGTAATTCAAGGGCAAAAGGTTCCTCAAGAGTTTCGCTTTTGGATAAGGCGGTAAAGACTGGAAAATGCCAAATCAAGGCAAATGCTTACGTGTTTAATATAAAAACTGATGCCAAAGGCAAAATTGAATATGTAGAATACTTGGATAAAAGTACAAATATAAAAGGCAAGGTTTCGGCAAGAATTTATGTAATCGCAGCACAATCAATCGAAACATCTCGTCTTATGTTAAACTCAGTGGGTGCCAAGCATCCCCGCGGTCTGTCAAATAAAAATGGACAGGTGGGCAAGAATTTAATTTTTTCTTCGGGTGGTTCGGCAAATTGCGAACTGCCTTATGAAGTTTACTCAGATGAAATTCAGAGTTTAATGAAGGTTCAGGGACCTTTTGTAAACCGTGCTTCTCAAGAGTATTATGAGCATTATGACCCCACTACAAAAAAATTGCAAAAGGGTGGCACGATTGAATTTCTGATGCGACACCCGAACCCTATTGCAAGAGCAAACCTGCTCAAATGGGATGGAAATGATTTGATATGGGGCAAGAAACTCCAAGAAAAGCTCTTCACTCATTTCACTAAAAACAAACATTTACGCTTTGAAGTGTTCCTTGATTGGACTCCAAATGATCATTGCTTTGTCGCATTGAGCAACAATGAAAAAGATAAGTGGGGATTGCCTGTTGCAAAAATCAGGATTGGGCAACACGGGCACGACGCATCTGTTGGAAAATTTATCAATGAAAAAGGTGTGAAGATTTTTGAATACTTGGGTGGAAAGAATATTCATTCTCACCTTTCGGCAAACCCTCCCCAGAACTTGCAAGCGGGCGGATGTCGCTTTGGCAATGATCCGGAAACTTCTGTGTTGGACAAAGATTGCCGATCGCATGAAATAGAGAATTTGTTTGTGAGTGATGGGAGTTTTATGCCAACAGGTGGCTCGGTTCCATTTACTTGGACGATTTATGCCAATTCATTCCGGGTTGCAGATGTGATAAAAAAACAGTTGTGAAAGCCTATTCACCTGCTCAAATATCGGAGAGGTCAATGTCTCCTAAATCAATTTCCTCATCGTTTATTTCCTCCCAGCCTTCATCTGGTTCATCTGATTTTTTATCTTTGACTTTTTTTGACTTTTCTGATATTTCTTTATAAACTTGTTCTTTTTTCTTCTCGAAGGCTTCTTCTTCGCTGAGTTTTTTACCCGAGGTGGCTTCTTTTCCTTCTTCTATTAATTGGTCATAAGCATCGGTGTAGTCATCTCCTTCGTTATCTTTTAAATCTTCTGAGGAAAAAGGAATAGCTTTGTCAATTTTCCTATATTCAGTTTTTGTTAATTCTAAATCCTGATCTTTGGTCACATTAAATTTGAGCAAAACCCTCTCTCCGCAACTACAAACTATTTCAATATTATCGACATCTCCTGTCTCATCACGGTTTATTATCACGGCTGATTTTTCTTTGGCTCCTCTTTCTTTGAATGGATGATCGGAAATTTCAGTTCTTTCACCTGTTTTGTGGACTAGGCTGGCTGGGTAGATGCGAGCATCTCCTTTTATCGTCTTATTTGATCCAGAAATTTTTGGTGCGACAATAAAATCTCTGAAATTATTTTCGTCATCTCTTTTGCCAATGTTTAGATTAATATTTTCATCCAGCTTGTTCTCAAAAGCAATTTTCTTTCTTCTTTGTTCGTCGTAGGAGACTAGCTGGTCAATATCGGTTTGGGAAAATCCAGCAAACTCGAAAGCCTTGCCTTCATCACCGCTCACTTCCTCCTTCTTAATCACGGGCGAGTCTTTTTCTTGCTTATCAATTATGTCCTGATCTTTTCTGCCCACCACGTCCGAATCGGAAAATTCTTCTTCGAAAGGGTTAAAATCTAAATCTAGTCCTTCTTCAGCCATTGTTCACTTCCAATGATAGATAAATACATAAACTACTGACAACCAAAATTAGCAGTCAAAAATCACGCCTAAATTCAATCGTGAGTTCTATTTTCCTTTTTGGCTAGAGTCTGTGGGCATAGGGTTTTTCTTGAACGTGGAATCTTTTGTAAGTGTGGAAGAGTTCAAAGAGGCAGAATCTAGTTTAAAGAATTTCTTGGGATCTGCCAGCTCTTTTAGATCATCTAAATCCATGTTTTTGAGGCTATCATATTTGACTTTTAGAGAATCAATCTCATCCAGTGGCTTGGTCACTTGCCCAAACTGTTCTTTAAAAAAGTTCTTAGATGCCTCGAACAAATTGCCTGGGCTGAGTTTATCAAAATCAAATCCATCTTTTTCTTTGACATTAATTCCAGGGTTTACTATTATTCTTTCTACACCCCTTTTTTTAATAATTGGTTTCATGCTTTTGGCGAGTTTATCAAAACGAAGTGAATCAGGAACTTCTTCGCCAAATCTTTGTTTTTTGAGATAAGCAAGACTCATCAAAATATCGGCGGCATATTCACTGCTTGGATATTTTGAGGTGAGGCGACTGTAGTAATGAATTGCACTATCGATATTCCTCATAGAAAGTTCTTTTTCGAATATCCAACCAGCGGCATACAAGGCTCGTGGGGCGTATTGATTTTTAGGATAATTGCTTGCTATATCGTCAAACTGACGCACAGCATAGGAGAAATCATTAAACTTTTTCAGCTCAATACCGGATTTATAAAGTTCTGCCACGGTATCGACAATAAAAGCATCTGTGAACCCCAGCAAACGCCTTGACTCAATGCCCGCTTCTGTATTTGGATAAGCTTCTGCAATTTTCTCAAGCACTGAATCTGAGGCCATTGGCTCATCTTCACGGATTTGGCGAGAATAGGCATACATGAATTTTGCCATTTGTGGATTTTGTCTGTCGGCAAGATCGATTGCCAATTTATAATAAAACTCTGCCGAATCTAAATTATTTAGCTCTGAATGAATTCGGGCCATCTTGTAAGCATTTTTTGCTAAACCGTGATTGACTCCACTGGTTCTGATAGAAATAGAGTCTGGGTTCATGTAACGGTGAAGTGATCGTCTTTTGTTGCTTAGCTCTGCTAGGTTACGATACATTTTTGTTGCTGATTTATAAATGGCGGACCTAGTCTTGCGGGCTTTGGAAAAATAGCCTTGAGCACTCTTATAATCGTTTTGTTCGTAATAATCCATACCACGCTCAAAGAGATAGACAAGTGCGAGTTTATTTCCAGTGTGAGCCGAATCGGACACTTCTTCGACCGCCAGAAGAGTGCTGGTCAATACAGCAGGATCTTTTTCCAAGAGCCTATACCTCATTAGATTCATCTTCATGGTGAATGTATAATCTTGCCATTCTTCAAATTTCCCATCTTCATAAATCTCTTCTAGCAAAAGCTCAGCTTCTTCAAATCTACCAAGACGTGAAAGACAATCGGCCCGGTAGAGAAAAGATTCAAACATACCGAGGTAGTCTGGAGAGTATTTTTCATTTACATCATAAAATGCAATTTCGGCATCTTTGAAATTTCCCAATTCGTAAAGAATGGATGCCATGTCGAGTTGCCAACGTGCTTTGAGCTTTGAGGATCCAGATTGTGTGATTGCCTGCAAATAAGGACGAAGAGCAGACTTTTCGTCATTCTCGTATATGGCAAGAGCTGCTTGTAGCCGGAAAGCCTCCGATAAAATGTCATAGCGTTCAAGCTGCCAGGCAATGTCGATGGTGCGAGAAAGCATGAGTCTCCCGTAATGGAATTTCTTCTGGATTAGAAGTGCTTTAGAGAACAAAAGATGTGCATCTGGTGATTTTTCACCATCTGGGTAAATATCGATCAACTCTCCACACTTTACCTGTGCGGGTAACCACTCCGAGCGGTAAAAATATGATTGAGCCATGAGGTAGAGTGTTTTCTCAATATAATCGCTTTCTCTTTTGAGTGTTAGGATTTTTGAACCCTTAATCAGTACCGAATCTAGCTTGACTTTGACGGGCTGGAATTGATCTTTTGTGATGATGAACTCCACCATAAAGCTGGGTATCTTCCTTGAGAAATCTTCTTTGGTGTCAATTTGCCGAGTCTTGTTTACCAGTACTCTTGGCCTTGTCCTTTTTTTTGCAGCCAAATATTGAAACTCATCTTCTGACTCTTCAATCAGTTTTTCGGCATTGTAATAGGTGTTAAAATATGTAGTAAAGTTCGTCCAACTATGACACCCAGTCATAATCAGGAGCAAAACAAGCACTAAGCTAACTGGTATAATTCTATTTTTATTCATTTGTATCACCTATAAACGCAATATAGGGATTTTTGTTGCTTTTGTGTTTTCAATAATTATTTTATTGCTAATAGTTAGTAAAATTTATTATCTTGTCAGCATAAAAATTTAGAATATCAGGAATTATTATGACAGGGCATGCTTTTCCAAAATCAGAATGAATAATTAGCAACGATGCCTTTTTTAAAAAATATTCCGTAAGTTGAAGTTCCAGTTATAAAATTATAGAGAAAAGATGATGCCATCCGAAGTATATAAAAATATTTACAAAATAATAAATAAAGAGTTTTTGGTAGTAGGTGCGGCAAAACTCACCGAAGATACAGTTAAACTCATTTATGAATCTTTGCCTGAGTTCTCTGAAATTGTAGATAGCAATTCTCCACTCAAGGAATATGATGACAAAATTTTTAAAATGTGTTTGATGCTTAAAAATTATGTTATGGGCAAAAAAAGCGATGTTTCTTTTTCTGTAATTCGAGCGTGTGCTTTTGTTCTTGGCTATCTTGTCCAAGATGTAGATTTGATTCCTGACTATATGGCAGAGGTGGGTGAACTCGACGATGCTATTTTGGTCAAAGTAATGCTTGAATTATATCCCGATGAATTTTCTTTGTAAGAGGTTTGAACCAGAAATTAAATATTTTAATCCTCAGCCCAAAAGTACCCTGGCCTAGTCGTGATGGCGGATCACTTGGGACCTTTGTTTACGTACGTTCGCTTAGTTCCACTGGCAACAAAATCACGATTCTCTGCCTCAACACCAATAAACATTATTCCAGTTTATCAGATTTCCCCGATGATGTAAAAAGCATTGCCGTCTGGGAAGCAGTCGATATTAACACAGATATAACTATATTTGGAGTTCTAAAAAACCTGCTGTTTGAGAACGTCCCATACCATGTGACAAGGTTTCATTCCCCAGAGTTTAAAAACAAATTGACTGAAATATTTTCCTCTAACTCATTTGATATTGTACAATTGGAAAGCGTGTATCTCTGTCAATACATCTCCCTTATACGAGAAATATCTCCAAAAACAAAAATTATACTCAGAGCACCAAATCTTGAGAATGAGATATGGAAACGAAATGCTCAGGGTGAGAAGAATATTTTAAAAAAATTATACAAGTCTTTCACCGCAAAACGAAATTACGAATACGAAAAAAAATGTGCTGAAAAGAATATTTGGGATGGCTTGGTCACGGTAATAAAAAGAGATAGTGATGCTTATAAAAAATTTAACCCTGAGCTGAAGACTCACGTCGCTCCATTCGGTTCTCTTTTCAATAAAAATGAAAAACAAGAAATTGAAAAAGAGAATAAAAACATTGCCGGATTCTTAGGAGCGATGGACTGGTTGCCGAATCAAGAGGGTGTGGAGTGGTTTTTAGATTCTGTTTGGAGTAAAGTTTTAAAGGAGGTTCCAGATGCGAAGTTTCATCTGGCGGGGCGGAGTATGCCTCAGCGGTATTTTGAATATGCAAGTGAATCGGTGATTGTACTTGGTGAGGTTGATGATGCTTTTCAGTTTATGAGTTCGTGTGATATGATGGTGGTACCACTCAAATCTGGTAGCGGGATGAGGGTGAAGATTATTGAATCGATGAGTTGGGGCGTGGCTCTTGTGGCAAGCCAGACTGCTTTGGAGGGGATTGAGGCTAGTGACGGGCGAGATGTTTTCATCACCAGGGATGATGATGCGGATTTATTTGCAAGAAGAACTGTTGAGCTATTGCAGAACAAATATTTAGCCAGTGAAATGGGTGAGAATGCTAAAATATTTGTCCGGGAGAATTTTGATGAAAATGAGATTGCGAGGAAAATGAGTGGGTTTTATTGTTCACTTATTCAAAACATTCACTAAATTGAGAGATTGTTATTTAACCTAAAAGGAGTTTTTATGAAATATTTTGTGTTTGTACTCGCCTTGTTTACCGTCTCAATGTCGGTTCAGGCTCAAGGAAATAGTTCAAAGAAAGTGGAAACGGTGAAAATGCTGACCAATATTCAACTTGGATATTCTTCTAACTTTTTTGATAGTTATTCGATATTATCTGATAGAGATCCTCTTATTTCTGATGGAATAGGAGTTAGTGTTGGGTTGATGTATCGGTATAAAAGAAAAAGATATTTCGATTTGAGCCTTTCGTATCATTCTTTAAATACTCAAAGTGGGTACGATCCTGAGAAAGTTTTAAATTCCGAAGACTTCAACTATTCTTTACCAGAGGGGCAAAGCATAGATGATCTGAAAGCAAAAAACTTCTCATATAGGGAAATTGCGATGGGTGGCGTCTATTTCTTCAGCAATCCACTGGAGTTTACACCTTATGTTGGTTTTGGCTACCATATTATCTTTGGTGAAGGGGAAATTTTCACGGGAGAGGGTGTTGTACCTTTAGATTTGGGTGTTGGCTTATATGGGAAAATAGGTTTATTCATTCCTATAAACGAAAAAATGGCTGTCGATTTAACCCTTATACCAAAATTTACATTTCATGAGTTAATTCCTTTCCAAATGCAACTCAATGCTGGGGTGACAATGCCTTGGTGATATACTGTCTTTAAATTTTATATAAAACAATTAAATAATAAAAAAACCAATCAAATTTGGTTGGCTTTTTGTTTTTGTCAATTCTCGTATTCTTTGTTTATTATGTCATTTGCTTGGTCGGCAATTTTCTCTAACTTATCTTTTCCTGTTTTGTAGAAATCGATGGGTAAGCCCCAGTAGATTAATTTATCATTTTCAAATGCAAATAAATAATAAGCATGAGGTTCATCAAACCAGTTTTGCAAAAATGCAAATGTACCAAAATATTGTGGTGGTTGATATTTTAATGCAAGCATAACTTTTGTATTTCCTCCTACATCATACACATCTTCATCAAACGAATTTAATTCAATTATTCCATCATCATAATCATCAGATTCAAGCGTCTCAATTACTTTATCTAAAGACATGCCCTTTCCAACATTTGCTAAGTCTTGGAAATAAACATAAGTACATGAACTGAAAAGTATTGCAATTGTACTAAGTAATATTAGTTTTTTCATTATAGTTCTCCTTCTTCTTCATCAATTTTCTTTGCAACTTCAACTACTAAAGGATCAGAATGTTGTTTCAGTTCATAAAGATGACCATAGGCGTAAAGTTTGTTGCTCTGGTATATGAAATACATTCCCGCATAAGCAACTTCTGTCTTCTCTCTTCCCATTCCCATTCCAGATCCTTTATTTGGATTATATACACCATCATGATTATATCCTCCACGATTTAATTCTGAACGACCACTACTTTTTTTAATAACAGATGAAATGATATTCGACTTACAGTAAGTGAATTCTTTGCCACCGACAGTAACATTCTCAAGGTCTTCAATGTCAATGACGCTTGTGAGCTCGGAGATGGCCGAACCAAGTTTATATTGTCTAAGCTCGTAGTATCTTGTAACACTTACACAAGAACTGAGTACTATTGCAATAAGAATTGTTCCATAAATTTTAATATCCATCTAAATCACCCTCCTCCATGTAATAATTAAATATTTTTCTAGCTTCCATTCCAATTTTATTCAATTCTGGACTGTCATCACGCAGGAATTCTTCTGCCGATCCAAAACATTTTAACTTGTCATTTTCGAATACAAGAAAATGGTAAGTAAACTTACTATTTTCAATAATTCTTTTAAATAAAACATACCGAGTGTTTCCCACCATCGCTTCGTCTATAATATCAACATTGAAGTCGCTTTCATCATTGAATTTAGAGTAAGAATCGCCCACATTACACTTTCCCATCTTGTTGATAGACAGAAATGGAGCCGAGCATGAGCCGAGGAATAAAATCATACAAGACAAGAGAATCTTGTACCAAATACTTTTCATAGCGTTTTCCTATTATTGGTTAAAAAAATAATTATTGAATACAAATTAGTATTTATTTTTACAAATACAATTATTTGAGGAATTTTTCTTTTAACGCAAGTGCAACATTTTCTGGGACAAACTCACTCACCTCTTGTCCAAAAGAAGCAATCTCACGGATAATTGATGAGCTGAGAAATGAATACTTCTCATCTGGCAAAATAAAAACGGATGTGACTCCTGATATTTTTCGGTTCATCTGGGCAACCGGCATCTCATAATCCAAATCAGTCGAATTGCGGATCCCACGGATAATCGCCACGGCATTCTTTTTTTTTGCAATATCGGCAAGAAGACCTGATGTGAAAATGACATCAACATTATTAAGATGGGTTAGTGCTTCTTTTAACATTTTTAGCCGTTCTTCCTCGGCAAAAAGATTGACTTTCTTGGAATTCTTGGCGATCACAACAATTAAATTGTCGAACATTTTTGCCGTTCGCTCGATTATGTCGATGTGGCCACGGTGGATTGGGTCGAATGTTCCAGGGTAGATTGCTGTTGTCATTTTTATTTCCATTGTTTAGGTCTTTTTAATTCAAATCCATCTGCTTTTTTTAATACCTTTGGCAACTGTGAAACTCTGAACTTATGCGCTCGAATAGTAAACGAGGTAGGTGTTAGTTTTCTTAAATCAACTGAAACTCTTTTTGGTGGGAAAACAATAATTACTCGTTTGTGTTTTATTTCTTCCTGTATTAATTTGACTGGAGAAATAAGATCACTGTCTCCTGAGATTAGCAATGCTGCATCAAAATTATTTTGATAAGCGTCCTTTATCATCTCTGTTGAAATGTTTACATCAGTTTGTTTTTCTGTAACATATGTATTAATATTTCCACATTTTGTACATCTAGGATGTCCTGTTTTATATTGACCGTATATTATTTCAATATTTTTATTTTGAGACAAAGCATCAAGATATGTTCTTTGCCGTTTCTCTTTTTCTGAATTATTAGATATTGATGAAGTGAAATATTTGACTTTAACCAGCTCCTGATCTAATCTAAGTAACTCCTCAGATAGTTTATAGATGTCAAGCCAGTAGTATTTTCTCCAACCACTATCTTTCATTCCAAAATAAAGATTAAAACCATCTATATATACAATAATTCTTTCTTTCATACTTTTATTTAATTGCAATTGCAAATTGATTTGCTTTTAAAATAAAACTTGCCTCTTGTTAATTTATTTCTTAACTTTGCTCAATATTACATCCCTATGGGTAGCTCCCATAGGCCCGAAGCTCCTCCACAAGAGGAGCTTTTCGCTTTTTCATCATTTTTTGCCGTTCGCTCGATTATGTCGATGTGGCCACGGTGGATTGGGTCGAATGTTCTGGGGTAGATTGCGGTTGTCATTTTTATTTCCATTGTTTATTTAAAGCAACTCTCAGAATGATATTCATTATGAGTATCAAATAACCATCAAATAAAGAACTCATTGATTTATATATACTTACTAAAATACAAGTAAAACTTATACACTTTCTATCAAATAAGAATTATGCCCAATAAGGTATATACTTTTTATATTTCTTAGATTTACTTTCTTCGTCTTCTGGTTTTATTTTTCCTTCATTCACAGTATCTTTAATAATTCTAGATGCTGAAGCAGAATTTTTTTGCTCAATTTTAAATCTGTTTCTTAGTGATTCATTTGTCATCTTTTCATTCGAAACATATCTTAAGCAACTATGCTGGAAACAAGCTCTAATTTTATCATTTTTATCCATCTCATTTAACTCTTGGTAAGCAAAGAGTATCACTTTTGTATGATGCTGTTGGGTTAAAATCTTAGGTGCAGGAAGCTGGAAGTGTTCACATTCGTTAATAATTCTGTCAAACCCACTACCTAGTTTATCGCAAATTCTAAATTTCCTCATTATTTCTACTAAGACTTCGTTTCGTGATTTATCTTCATCAATAAATCTATCAACTTTTATTAAAGGTAAGCCGTGGCTGGTAAATTCTATTCTGTCCGAAAATATTTCAATTTTGGGTGAGTCACCTTCATCAATGTGTTGGTGAACTAACGAGTTAGCTATTATTTCACGTATTGCTCTTTCTGGATACATTCTTTTATCTACTCTAAAAGCCTTTCCTATTTCTTCATTAGCTGGTAGCTGACCATTCACCCAATTTATTAAAGATTCAAAACCAATGGCATAACCTTTTGTGCCATTTTGTTGCCTAATTATTTTCACTTTATTCTTCCCATCATAAACAATCACCCTTATACCTTTGTTCGCAACTGAAGGAAATGTTCTTAAATCTTTAGCAAAAAGTAATGCACCTAAATTAGTTATGGAATATAAATCTGATAATCTTTCAATTAATGCTTCTGCTATGAATTTTTCAATCACCCCAGCTTGGCTTGTAGGAACTGGCTTATTGATAAGATCGAAATATACCTGAGTGTTTAGTAATTTAAAAATATCACTTTGTGATAAATCAGCTAATGCTATCTCTTTTTCAAATACTTTGTTTGTTCGTTTTTCCCATATTTTCCTTTCTTTATCTGGAAAATCTGATAATTTTCTGGTTATACTTCCAATTCTCACATAAGCAACATTGGTAAATACGACAGGCTGATTATAAGCTGATGGAATCTTAAAAATTACAATCAACTTATCATTATACTCAAATTCATAAATCTTGAAATCAACCCTTGGTTTCAAGTGTTGATTCAACCAATTTTCTAACTCTTCATTCCCTTTCTTTGTTTTTTTAGGAGAAAATTTTGTACCCACTATTTTACGTGTTTCATCTTCAATTCCAAACACTAAATATCCATAATCATTTCCATTTAAACAGGCTCCATTTGAAAGTGCTGAAATTCGCTCACCAATTCCTTTAGACGAGTGATTATTATGCTTGAATTCTAGCCATTCGCCCTCGGATTGAGCAACTAATTCATCCAATAATTTACATAACTGTTCCTGCTTCATCAAATAGCCATCAAATAAATAATATGTTGTAAAATAAAGAGTTACTAAAATACAAGTAAAACTTATACACTTTCTATCAAATAAGAATGTACTCTATTTATTATCACTAGTTGCGTCAAATACTTTCGTCGCAGTCGCAATCATAGCCGAAATATCGGTCATGTTCTGGGGAATAATCATTGTATTGTTAGTTTTTGCAAGCTCACCAAATTGTTTGATATAGTCCGATGCAATTTGAAGTTTCACAGCTTCTTGTCCGCCTTTTACACTGATTGCTTGGGCTACCAGTTCAATCCCTTTGGCAGTGGCTTCTGCAATTTGTAAAATCTCAGAACCTTTACCAGATGCTTCATTGATTCGCTTTTGTTTTTCGCCTTCTGAGAATGCAACCATTTCCTGGCGTTCACCCTCGGCTCGGTTAATTCGGGATTGTTGATCGCCTTCTGACTCTGCAATTTGTGCACGTTTTTCCCGCTCAGCTCTCATTTGCTTTTCCATCGCATCTTTGACCGATTGTGGCGGATGTATGTTTTTCACTTCATAGCGTGTCACTTTCACACCCCAGGGGTCAGAGGCTTTGTCCACTGCTTCGACTATTACAGAGTTCATTGACTCACGTTCTTCAAATGTTTTATCTAAATCTAATTTTCCAATAACCGAACGCATTGTCGTTTGCGAAAGTTGAGTTACTGCAAAACGATAATTCTCAATCCCATAAGACGCTTTTTGTGGATCCATAACTTGGATATATAAGATTCCATCAACTTCGACTGTTACATTATCTTTAGTTACACAAAGCTGAGACGGTACGTCAATCGCATTTTCTTGGAGCGTATGTTTGTAGGACACCTTGTCCAGAAATGGTATTAGAACATGAAACCCAGCATTTAATGTCCCAGCATATTTTCCAAGCCGTTCAACAATGAAAGCACTTCGTTGAGGCACAATTTTAACAGTTTTCATAAAAATTATTAACGCAAGAAAAAGCATTATTCCAAGTCCAATTATTTCTCCCATTTTTCTATCCCTTTTAATTTTACAATTTGGTTTATATTTATCTTAATTATCTAGTTTATTAATTTCATCTTCTAGTTTACCTAGTCCGTAATCATCTAAACTTTTTGCTACTTTGAATGTTAGACTTTTTCTGGATATTACCATCACTTCATCGCCAATCTCAAGATTGTCCTCGCTTGTTGCATCCCAGAGGGTTCCATTTAGTTCGACTCTAATCTTTTTGCCATCAATTTTTCTGACAGTGGCTCTTTTGCCAAGGAACTGTTCGCTCGTCATACTAATACCAATTCTGCCAAAGAATGTAGTCTTGAATTTCTTTCTTAGGAATGCAAGAGAAACAACAGAAACGCCCAAAAAGACAGACAGGTCAATGAAAAGAGGTGTGTCAATAAATAAATTAAGGATAGATACGGCGAATGCACCAAATCCAAAAAACAGGAGAACTACTCCCGGAATCATCATTTCCCCTGCGAGTATTAAAACCCCGACAATAAACCATATTAGTGAATCTGACATTTGACACCTTAGACACATTGGACACATTGGACACATTGGACACATTGTGTCTTTATAAATATGTTTTTACCTTTTTCTTTAACTCTGTAATCTTAATTTACGAAATTATATTTAAAAAACATCAAAAGGAACTCCTTGATGTTCAAGTCCTTGATAATTTCACAGAGTTTTTACTTAGAGACTATTTTATTAAAGATTCTTATCTTGCCAGCAAGCAAGTGGCTCTTTATTTTTTTTGTGAAAGCTATGACCACAAATAAACAGTCACTACTGACTTTTTTTTATTAGATTACAAGTCCATATTGGGGCAATAAATGATTTCTATAAATTCAGCCTTGTGCTAGTGTGTTCCGAGTGTAGACAGAACACTTCTACCCTACAGGCATTAAAAATATACCAAAGATGTATGTACTTAACCAATGACACAAGATTTACATTTGGGATGGTAGGCTCGGGAAGACTTGGGCTGACCATCACGATGGAGCTATTTAGGATGGACAGGCTTGACTGGGTTCTCTGCCACACGGCAAAATCTAGAGACCGAGTACTGGACAAAATATTCAACAAGCACATGGTCAGAGAATCTGTTGCCAATCTTGACAAAGTTCCAAATATGATAATAATAGCAGTTCCTGACAGGTCAATTCGCTCTGTTTCAGAGGATTTAGCAAAAACTTTGGGCAGTGAATTGAAGGGGAAATATGTAATTCATTTGAGTGGAGTTTTGAAGCGAGATATTTTGGATGATTGCAAGGAAATGGGAGCAATCACTGCTTCTGTGCATCCTTTCCAGACATTTTATTATGAAACAGATAACCCACTCCAAGATATTCGCTGGGGAGTTGATTCGTCCGATGAAGATTATCCTTTGTTTGCCTCTTTTGTCAATCTTCTTTTTGGTTTCCCTGTCAGGCTCTCCGATGATACAATTAGGGAGAAGGCTCTCTATCACGCCGTTGCAACGTCTGCCTCCAATTATATGACCACAATTATCCAGCTAGCACATAAAATTGCAGATTCAGCTCAAATTGATGCGTCTCAGTTTCTTCCTCCGATTGCAAAAACTACTCTGGGGAATAATCTTCGTGGCTTGACCGACTCAAAATCTATCCCACTCACCGGACCCATAGCAAGAGAAGATATTGTGACAATCCGCCTTCACATAGACGCACTGAAGACTCATCCTGAGATACTCAAGCCATATTGTCACATGGGACTTGCGACACTCGAGATGGCACGAAATGCTGGCATTGTCTCAGAGGAGGCCTTTGTGGAAATGGAAAAATTATATAAGACAGGAATTTGAGCCACACACTTCGTGTGCCTTGTATTTTAAAGCTCGTCATTTTTCTTTGACTGATTTCTACAATTTTTTGATTTGACAAACCCACAATGTGGGCTAGCACAATTATTAATCCTATTTTTCTGCAATACAAAAAGCTGATACTCATTAAAAATATCAGCTTCTGGGGAAATAATTTATTGTAATCTTGTATTATTCTTCTGAATCGACTAGAACAGTTTCTGTAGCTTCTGCTCCTTCTACACCCTCGACTTCATCATCTGTCTCAACACGTGGGCGGGAGACAGTGCAGACAACGGCGTTGCCCTTGATTGCAAATTCTACATTAGGGTATTTCTCACGAATAGGATCAAGATAAGCCGAAGATCCAACCTCCAAAGAAGATATGTCTATCTCCAGAAATTCTGGCAAATTGGCAGGCAAGCATTTGACTTTCGTCTTGTACATCACGGTACCAAACACGCCACCGGCCATAACCCCAGGCGATTGCCCAAGGAATTTGAATGGGATATGAACCAAAATCATTTGGTCGTCTTTTATCCCCATGAGATCAAAATGAGTGATTTGTTCGGTAACTGGGTGCATGACGACATCTTTTAATACACACTTTCTACTGCCCTCACCATCGATTTCAAGATTCACAATTTTTGTTTGTTGCGTGTAGACGATTGGACGCAAAGACATAGGGTCTGAGAGTACCGGGATAGACTCCTCACCCTTGATATAATACACACCAGGAACTTTGCCCGATTTGCGGTATTGTTTTTGAATTTGTTTTCCAGTCTCTCTTTTTTGTACTTTTAGAGTAACTTCAGCCATAATAACACCTGTTTTTTATTTTATCTTTCAATTTCAAATAATGAAGAAATGGATCTGTTGTCGTGGGTTCGGATAATTGCCTCGGCAAGAGGATCGGCGACAGAGATTTGTTCAACTTTTTTCGATTTATTTCTAAGTGGGATAGTATCGGTAATTAGCATCCTGTCAATCGAAGAGGAAGATTCAATCAACTCGACCGCTTTACCAGAAAATACTGGATGCACGCAAATTCCAGTAATTGATTTAGCCCCACGCTCTTTTAACGCATTGGCACAGTTTACAAAAGTACCGCCGGTGTCAATCAT
>JAJRPT010000192.1 GCA_024280675.1 Bacteroidota bacterium | reverse complement strand
TTTTTCAAGGGTTTCTTTGCTCGATTTAATGCCTGCCTCAATTTCCTGACGCTCTATTGTGATTTCTGAAAGTTGCTGGGTGTTCAGCCTGTGTTTTTCTTCTTCGCCTCTTTTGGATAGTTCGAGTGAATTGATTTGAGTTCTTGTTTTTTCAAACATAGTTCTTGTTTTCAGCAGTTCATTCTCAATCTCGGAAAGATTGATACTGGATAATTCTTTTTGTTTTTTTGTTAAATCATCTTTTTTATTTAAAATCTGAGTTTCTACATTGCCCAGAGTTTCTTTTATTTCTTTTATTTTAGAGATTTTACCAAAATTATTCTGACTTACTTTTTCCAAGCCACCAACAATGACTACGCCTTTATTATTATAAAGATCTCCGTCAAGGGTCACAAAGGCTGGGCATTTTTTTTCTTTTAAAAGCTCGAAGCCGTCATCGGAATTCTTGCAAATCACTATGCCCGCCAGATAATTCTCGACGGTTGCAGAAATTTCTTCTTCGTAGGAAATAGCCGAAATGGCCGAGCATAAGATTCTTTCATCACTTGAATAATTAGTTTTAAGAGGTTCGGCAAAGCTGGGCAAAATAAAACATTCTTTACCTCTTTTTTTCTGGATGAGTATGTTTTTTGCAGACTGAAGTTCGGCTAAGTCTTTGACAATTATAAACTTACCGAGGTATGAGAAAAGTGTGCCAAGCGCAGCTAAATATTTTTCTTCGCCGGTGATACCGTCGGACAGTGTGAAAATGCTTTCGTCACTTTTCCTCCACTGGCCCTCCATTAGGTATTTGAGTTCTCGATCCGTGTCAAGCAAAGTTTCCAAATAATCTAACTTATTGAGCAAGGATTTCCGCTCCAACTCAGTGTTGCGAATTTCATGCGTTAGTTCGTTTATACTTTTTAGTATTTTTTCTTTGTCATCTTTTCGCTTGTTTATCTGTTTGCCCAGAGATTCAATATTGGCTGAATAGCTTTCTTGTTGCTTTTGGAGTACTTCTTTGTCTTTGGAAAAATACTCCATCTTTTTGCCAGATTGTTCTAGTTCTGATTCTAGTCTTTTTTGTTTGCTTTCTAAATTTGTTCTGGCTTTTCCATTTTGGTCAATATTAAAATTCAGCCTATTGGCTTCAGTATTTATTTTTAAAAGATTTCTTTGGCTTTTTTCTAATTCTAATTTCTCTTGCTCTAATCTAATTTTTACATCTTTTTGAGAATCTGAAATTTCTTCTTTTCTTTTTCTCAGATGAATAATTTTTTGCTTCAGGTTATCAATATTTTCAGAATTTGTTTTAGATTTGTCCTCAAGATTTTCAATTGAAAGTCCCAGATTCTTAATTTCTGAGATTGATCTTTCCTTTATTTTTTGATTATTGAGAAGGTGGACTTCGGCTACAGCCCTAGTTTTTTTCTTTTCTGAAACCAAGGCACTCAGCTTGTTCTGTTCAATCCGAAGCCCATTATAATCTGAGTCAATTTGATTGCGTAACTTTTCAGCCTCTTGTATTTGCTCTCTATTGTTGGCTATTTCGCCCTCTTTAATCTTCAGTAAATCCTTAGATTCATTAATTTTCTTACTAAGCTCATTGATTTTCTGGTTGGTATCTTTTGCCAATTCATTAAAACGGCTTATCTCAAGGCTCTTGATATAGACGGTAAGTTTATTGTACCTGCGGGTTTTAGCGGCTTGCCTTGCCAGTGAGGCAACATTTTTTTCGACTTCAGAGACAATGTCGCTCACCCTTTCCAAATCTCTCTGGGTGGCACTTAGTTTTCTTTGGGCTTCTTTTCTGCGGTTCTTATATTTTGTAATCCCGGCGGCTTCTTCGAGTAAAATCCGCCTGTCTTCATTGCTACCACTGAGCAGATTCTCCACCATCTTCAGTTCAATCACCGAATAAGAATCTGGTCCCATACCAGTGTCCATAAATAAATTGCTTATGTCTTTTAGCCTGCAAGCACTACCATTGAGCAGATATTTACTCACTCCCGAGCGACTCAGACGACGTGAGACTGCCACTTGAGTATATTCCGAAGGAAGAATGTTCTTGTCATTTTCAATACAAAGGGTGACCTCACTCATGCCAAGTGGTTTTCTGTTTTTCGAGCCATTAAATATTACATTTTCCATTGAATCAGAACGTAAGACGCTGGTTTTCTGCTCACCCAGAACCCACCGAACCGCATCGACTACATTGGACTTTCCACAACCATTTGGTCCCACAATAGCTGTAATACCTTCGGAGAATTTAAACTTTATTTTTTTAGCAAAAGATTTAAATCCTAATATTTCTAATTCTCGGAGATACATTCGTTATTATTTTATTTGCTTAAAAATAGATTATAGAAAAAACATCATAGTAAATTAGTGTCTAGCAGAGCGAAATTAACAAAAAAATAATAGTAAATAATTGTTATTTTGGCTTTTGTTATTTTGTTTAGAAATTCTTTTATTTATGCTTGTGGCATGTGCAAATATTTCTGATTTTGAAGAACTCAAAATCCTTGTATCCAGATTTGATTTTTTGGAGATTAGGCTAGATTTGTGCCGTATTTCATTGCAGGAGGTAAAGGAAATATTCTCGCAAGACAAAAGATTAATCGCTACATTCAGAGCAAATTCGCAAAGTGATGAAAACAGAATTGCCCAACTAAGAGTGGCATTGAGGTCTGGGGCTGAGTTTATTGATTTGGATATCAACAGTGATATTGGAATTTTAAACTTGCTGCGTCAAGACATAATCAAAAATAACACAAAACTAATCCTGTCATATCACAGTGTGGAAGAAGTAATGACGGCAGCTAGTTTGCAAAGTATAATCGAAAGAATCTCTTCGTGGAATCCATACATAATCAAAATCGCAAGTTTATGCCAAAAGCCTGAAGATGTAATTGATTTGTTGGAATTATATAAAAAGAATACAGACCATCGGCTAATTTTATTGCCAGTGGGCGAGGGGATGGAGTTTGCAAGAATTTTGTCACTGCAAGCGGGGGCTTCATTCATATATTGCAGTTCTGGACGGGGACAAGAAACTGCCAAAGGGCAATTAACTCAGCCAGAAAGTGAAAAAATACTTAATTTGCTCTTGAATGAAAAAAAATAAAAAATATGCAGTGCTAGCATTGCCGGTTGCCCACAGCAGAAGCCCAGATTTGTTTAAACAGCTTGCACCAGAAAATGCCAGTTACTCAAGAATTCACATCAGAAATCAAGCTGAGATAGTCTTTTTTCTAAAGGAACTTGACCTCGATGGCTTCAACGTTTCTGCTCCTTGGAAGAGGTCGGCTTCAGATATTTTTGCTAGCCCAGTGTCCAATATTTTTGTGAAATCTGGCAAAAGCTACGCAGCTTTCAATACCGACATTCTTGCCGTAAAGCATGTCTTAGAGAATAATAATTTTGATAAAAAAACTAAATGTTTGCTTATCGGTGCTGGTGGGGCGGCTTTTGCAGTTCTTTCTGCACTCAACATTATTGGGCTCACGACTGTTAATATTTGCAACAGAACAAATGAAAGTGCAAAAATATTAGCTAATAAATTCGGATGCAATCATATTAATTTTTCAGATTTAAATGAAAATATAAAATCAAGTGAACTTATTATTTCGACATTGCCCACAAATTCGTATAATTTCGAAAGGAAGTATTTCAATAAATCCCAAATACTTTTTGATGCAAATTATAATGATAGTGCTTTAGAAAAAATTGCTAAACAAGCCGAGTGCAAGTTTATTTCTGGTCAAGAGTGGCTCAAGTGGCAGGCAAGTTTTGGCTTTGAGATATTTTTGAATAAGAAAGTAAATCTCACTGACTTACCCGAAAAAAGAAAGAAGGTTAAAAATATTTTGCTCATTGGTTTTATGGGTGCAGGGAAAACATCTGTTGGAAAAATGTTGGCAAAAAAGCTTGGCAGGAAATTTATTGATTTAGATGCTTTTATTGAAAAGAATGAGGGTGCAACAATTTCTGACATTTTCAAAAATGAAGGAGAAGAATATTTTAGAAAGCTAGAGAAAAAAGCACTTTCTTTTTTTTGTAAAAATGAAGAACAGATTATTGCTTCTGGAGGCGGAATTATTGAGAGTTATGAAAATGTTAAGATTATAAAAGAAAGCTGTTTCGTCGTCTATCTTTACTCCGATATTAAAACTCTTTGGAACAGAGTGAAAAATTCCCAAAGACCGCTAGCAAAAGATTTTGTAAAATTTAGTGACTTATTTAATATTAGAAAAGATAAATATTTTTCTGCTTCGGATTTGATAATTTTGCACAATGATGCCCAACAAACAAGTAAAGATTTAGACTATGAGATTCGTAACGCCCGCATATTTGAGGGGTAGATTGCGTGTGAATGGTTCAAAAAGCCATTTCATTCGGGTGGGACTTTGTTCTCTTTTTAATAAATCAGAGAATTTAATTGTGGGCAATGTCTCAAAATGTGATGATAATCTCTGGCTCATTAAAGTATTGAAGTGTCTTGGTTTAAGCGTAGTTCGGAAGGATGAGTGCCTTATTATTGGCGGGCGACCAAGCCGTTTCCCAAACGAAGTAGAGGCGGGCGAATCTGGTCTTCTTGCCCGAATGCTGTTTTCGCTTTATTCCCATTTTAGCAATAATTATCAGATTCTTGGATCAGGAACTTTGTCCATCAGGAGAATGAGGACGGAAGAAAATTCATTAAAATCTATTGGATTAAATGTCCAAACTAAGTGTGGATTTCTGCCGATTAGTATTTCGGGCACTTTGAAAAGTGGAGAGTATTTTCTGGATGGAAGCTCTGGCTCACAGTTTTTGAGTGGTACTCTTTTGGCACTTTCAATGTGCGAGGGTCGAAGCGTTTTGAATGTAGAAAATCTAAAGAGCAAACCCTACATTGACTTGACAATCAAGACATTGGCTGAATTTGGGGTGAGCATTGAGCATAAGGGCTATAAAAGATTTGTCATAGAAGGAAAGCAAAACATTTCTTTGGAGAAAATAGTTATAGAATCTGATTGGTCTAGTGCTGCTTTTTTTATAGTTGCTGCAGTAATTTCTGGTGATTTGGAATTGTTTGGTCTGGATTTTAGCTCTACTCAAGCCGACAGAAGTATATTGAATGTGTTTGAGATGGCTGGGATTGATTATAGAATTGAAGATGGGCAGTTGTTTGTATGGAAGCAGAAATATGATGGCTTTACATTTAATGCAGAGCATTGCCCCGATTTGATACCAATTTTAATTGTGCTTGCGCTTAGTGCCAGGACTTCCTCACAAATATCTGGAGTTCACCGGTTAAGAAATAAAGAGTCTGATAGGGCGAAGGTATTGGACGAAGAATTTGCTAAATTGGGAGTGGAAATAGTGCTCTCGGGAGATACTTTTCTGATAAAGCCACAGCTTATTGGCTCTGGTAGGATTGATTCCCACGGTGACCACAGGATGGCAATGGCATTTTCTATCGCTGGGCTGGTGTCAAAAGGTGGAATCCAGGTAGAAAATTCTGAGTGTGTGAGCAAATCATATCCCGAGTTTTATGAAGATTTAGAATCATTAACAACAAATGAGTAATCTTGAATAGTTTTGGAAGAATATTTCGGATGTCGATTTATGGCGAGTCGCATGGCAATGGGCTTGGTGTTTTGATTGACGGATGCCCGGCTGGGATTTCAATTTCTGAGCAAGACTTTGAATATGACACGAGCAGGCGAAGAGGTGGCGGCTTTGGAACTACACCTAGGCAAGAGCCAGACAGAGTTGAGATAATCTCTGGGGTTTACAAGGGCAAAAGCAGTGGTGCTCCAATTCTTTTGAGCTTCGCAAATCTCAATGTCAGAAGTGATGATTACAAAAAATTGGCAAATATACCACGACCCTCTCACGCAGATTTTGTGGCAAAAGAGAAATTCTCTGGATTCAACGACCCACGTGGTGGTGGGCAATTCTCAGGCAGGATGACTTTGGCGATTGTGGCTTGCGGAGTGATTGCAAAGAAAATATTGAGCGGGGTTAATTTTAGTGCAAAAGTCTTGGAAGTTGGAGCTAATACCAATATTGAAGAAGCTATCGAAGAAGCCGTTGCCGAGAAAGATTCTGTTGGTGGAATTGTTGAATGCAGAATAAAGGGACACGGAATCGGGATTGGCGAGCCATTCTTTGATTCGCTTGAGTCGTGCATTTCCCATCTAGTTTTTTCAATTCCTGGGGTCAAGGCTATTGAGTTTGGTGCTGGCTTTGCTTTTTCTATGATGAAAGGAAGCAAGGCAAATGACTTAATTATTAGTATGGATGGCAAGACAAAAACTAATAATTCAGGCGGGATAAATGGAGGCATCTCCAATGGGAATGAGATTGTTTTTCGTGTAACGGTCAAAGCCCCATCGAGCATTGCTCAATCCCAACAAACAATGAATATGGAAACTGGCAAGATGGTGGAGCTGGAAATTGGAGGTAGACATGACTTATGTATTACACTCCGTTTTCCAGTAATTTTAGAGGCGGCAGCGGCAATCGCTTTGGCAGATTTACAATTAATTAACAAGGTGAATAAAAAGATAAATGATTGAATATAAAAGAGATATACGTCTAAATGACATTGACGCAGCGGGTGTGATATTCTACGGACGGGCATTTGATATAGCACAAGAGGCATTCGAGTTCATGCTCAAGAAAATCGAATGGCCAATCGAGAAGGTGATTTTCCACTCGGGAGATATTTTCCCAGTCGTTCATACAGAAGCCAATTATTTGGGGGCTATTCGCCTTGGTGACACAGTATCGGTTTGGATTAGTTTGTTTGCAATTTCTAATTCATCATTTACTTTGCTTTTTGATTTCAAAAGAGATGATAAAACAATGCTGAAGGTGAAAACTGTGCAAGTTTCTATCAACAAGAAACTGTGGAAAAAAAGCCCAATCCCCGAGGACTTCAGATATCGAATCACAAATTTTTAAGCAAATTGTTTAACTCACTTGTTTTGATATTCTTGATTTTTGCTTTGCCAATACTTTCTAGCAAAATATAATCGATTGAGTCAAGGTTTCGTTTTTTGTCTTTGGAAATTGCAGAAATTAGTTCATCTGTGATATCGACAGATGTGGGAAGATTGAATTTTGTGAGCAAGCGAACGACTCTGTCTTTTGCACCAGAGTCAATCTCCCCGAAATGAATCGACAAATCTAGTGCGTAGCTCATGCCAATGCTGACTGACTCTCCGTGGGATAATTTGTGGACTTTTTCGATGGCATGAGCCAATGTATGTCCGAAATTTAATATCTTTCTCAAGTTTATTTCTTTTTCATCTTGGCGAACAATCTCTTGTTTGATTTTCACAGCCTCCCATATTGCGTGATTGACATGAGAAATCTCAAGGCCCAGGATGCCAGTGGCATTATCCTCCAGATAACAAAAAAGCTCTTTATCCCAAACTAAGGCTGACTTTGTAAGCTCGGCAAGACCGTTAGAAATTTCTTTTTGGCTCAGTGTTCTCAAAAAATCTGTGTCGATGAAAATATTATTGGGTGAGGAAAAAGTGCCAATTATATTTTTATATCCGTCCAAATTAACTCCATTTTTTCCACCAATAGAAGCGTCTACCATTGCGAGCAGTGTCGTTGGCACAAAAGAAAACTTAATTCCCCGCAAAAAAGTTGAAGCAACAAATCCCACAATATCGCAAATAATTCCACCGCCAACTGCCACAAGTTGAGAATGTCTGTCAAGTCCATAATCTAGCAATTCTTTGTAAGTATTAAGTGCCGATTCCATAGTCTTATTCTCCTCGCCGGTGGGCAGAATAATTAGATCACAAGCAGTAAACAATGAATGATAATGATAAAAAACATTTGAATCCGTGACAAAAATACTTTTGGAGTCAGAGTTCAGACTGTTAATCACATTTTTTGATTTTGCAGAAGAAATATTGCAATCAAACAAGT
>JAJRPT010000191.1 GCA_024280675.1 Bacteroidota bacterium | reverse complement strand
CCTTCTGATGGTCATTGTGGTACTCTTCAATATGATTTCTTTTAGATATTTTAGAGATAATCACGCAAATATTTATCAAGCATTCACTATTTTATTGATTATTGGCGAGACAATATTCTTTACTTTTTTGATTATTTTTCTCTTTCATTTTTTTAGTCTTGAGTTTCGTTTTGCTGGTGCATTTTTTGCATTTTTAGTTTGCATACTTTCTTTTGAAATATATAATGACTCAATCAAAAGACTTGCAAGAGACCGCTACAGAGAATTTATATTCAATCGTAGAAGAAAAAAAGCTCAAGCAGAAAAAGCTGGAGAAAGTAAGTAATAGAACAGAATAATATTTGGTATGGACATGAGTAGATTTTTTTATATTAATATGGTTGTCTGAGCAATGTCAGTAGAAAATTATTACAAATCCCATGGCTTTCGGCTAATAAATATTGATGTATTTTTTAGTACTCTAACAGTGTTTGCAATGCTCTTTGTCATTCCAGTGATTTTTGAAATTGCTCCTTTGAAACCATTAAAAGAAGCTATTGCCGACTTTAATATCACCGATGTTTATTTTTCTAAAATACTTCCCGAGACCGATCCGCCCCGTGAAACCGATATTGTTATCGTAAACACTGGGGTTCATACAAAACACGGCTTCAAGGAATTGTCCGATGTCAATTATGCCCAAATTGTGAATAAGGTTCTACCTCTTTCCCCAGCGGCTATTGGCATTGACCACACTTTCACTTTGAGCGAAGATGATCCGAAATATGAAATAATTTCCCAAGTCTTTGCACAATCTGAGAACATCATATTTGCAAATAACATAGGCGATGACAATAGTAATTTTGTAAACCAATTTGCTACAGGTTTTAGAGAGGCCATGCCTGGTAGTGACAAAAAATATAATTCAGTCCGGGCCTTCAGCCCATATTTTGTTGGTGACCAAGACACACTTTTTAGCTACGCCCTAGGTCTTTCTAAGATTTACAACCCAGATGCGGTTGAACGTTTTTTGGAGCGAAACAATGAAAAAGAAACAATAAATTATTTGGGGAACTGGCAACAATATGAGATAATCAACGCAACTGAGTTATTCAAAGGCGACTACCCGCAAGATTATTTTGCCAATAAAATCATCATGTTAGGAGTGGTGGACACAAGTGGTCACAGCGATGAATTTGCCCGAATGTACTACACTCCGCTCAACAAAACCACGGCTGGGAAAACATTCCCCGATATGTACGAGGTGATACTTCACGCCAACATTATCTCAATGCTACTCACCGACGAGTATTTTTTCACTTCGCCCTCTTGGCTTTCGCCCCTGATTGCATTTGTCATTTGCTATGCCAATATGATACTCTTTGGCTATGTTGGCTATAAAAATGCAAAATGGTACGAGATTGTCGCCCTTGGGACATTTGTGGTTGAAACTCTACTGATTGCTTGGCTTACTATCGAGCTTTTTTATACATTCCGAGTTGAAATAAACCTTACTCTGACAATCATTGCCATAGCAGTGTCCATCCCCGTCTTCGAGCTTTATACCGACACTTTCAAGCCTTCGTTCCTGTATGCCTTTAATTATATTTTTAGACGAAATAAAAAAATGGCTTGATTCTTTCTTTTATTATCACTATTTTGCACTGGGTGGATGTCTGCCCGTATATTTTATATATTTATTTTAGAGACTAATCATGAAAACAATCCAAAAACTAGCCGTGATGATTCTAGCTTTATTATTAAGTTATTCAGTCGCATTCTCCAGTGATTTCACCGTAAACACCAAAAAGGGTGATGTTCAAATTAAGAAAGGTTCCGCTTGGGTAAGTCTTGCAAAGGGCGACGAGCTAAACAAGGGCGATCAAATTAAAATTGGCAAGAAATCCTACTTGAGCTTAGTTTATTCAAATGGTAATCCTATTGAGCTAAAAAAATCTGGCAACTATTCTGTCAGCAAATTAATTGCCAAGGCTAATCGTAAAAAAAGTAATGTGACAAGGAAATTCACCAAATTTATTCTTGACGAGCTAGGCGGATCTGAGGATTTGCTAAGTGCTGGCAACCTAAAAGACAATATGGCTACCCTGGGTGCTGTCGAACGTGCAATGGACAATAAATTCTCAAAAAATAATATTGACGCTCGTTTGCCACGCTCTTCCTACACCACAAGCAAGGTGATGGAGTTTTCTTGGTATCCTGAAAAAAATATTTCTGAATATACTTTTTTCATCAAAAATCCAGACGATGAGATTATTTATTCTACAAAAATAAAAGGTAGCTCAATTTCTGTAAATCTTGATGATGCAAAAATTGCCAAGGGTGAATGCTTCTACTGGGGGATTAGTTCTGGTAAGAAAGCCAGCGAAGAGTTTTGCATCTACAGGCTCGAGGGAAAAGATCTCGAGGCATTTAACACAGACCTCAGCCTTATAAAGCAGGAACTAGGCTCAGATGAAGAAAATGAAGGTGGCTCCTCGATTAATAATCTAATACTAGCATCTTTTTACGCTGAAAATAAAATGGTAGACAAGGCTTGTTCATCTTATGCAAAAGCTATTGAACTTTCTCCAGATGTGGAAAATTTCAAAGCAATCTACGCCAAATACTTAGTCAGCATTGGGCTTAACAAAGAAGCAGAATACATTGTCACCGATATCACAGGCATCTAAATTACTTTGAGCTGGCAATAAACATTAAAAAAAAGCTGATTCTACATTGAAATGGAGTCAGCTTTTTTATTTATTTTAATAAGTTTCAATCCTTAATCATCCAAGAGAAGCTCACGTAAATAGTCGCCATACTCAGTTTTTGCAAGCTTATCGGCTTGTCTCGTTAAAGAACCTCGGCTAATCCATCCATTATGAAAAGCAATTTCTTCGAGACAAGAGATTTTCAATCCCTGACGTTTTTGAATTGTGTGAACATAGTTCGATGCCTCCAGTAATCCGTCAGGTGTACCCGTGTCCAACCAAGCAAAACCACGACCCAATACTCTGACATCTAATTTCCCATCGTCCATATATTTTCTGTTAATATCGGTAATTTCGATTTCGCCACGAGCCGAAGGTTCGATATTCTTTGCAATTTCAATTACAGAGTTTGAGTAGAAATACAGTCCAGGGACTGCGTAATTTGATTTTGGATGCTTTGGTTTTTCTTCGATGGATACCGCCTTCATATTTTCACCGAATTCAATCACCCCGAAATCAGATGGATTATTCACACGATAAGCAAAAATTAAGCCTCCTTCGCCTCCTTTGCCTCCATCAAGAATTTGCCCAGCGTCTTCGAGAATACCTGAGAAGCCATAGCCATAGAAAATATTATCACCCAAAATCAAACAAACAGAATCGCCGGCGATAAACTCTTCACCCACGATAAATGCGTCGGCAAGACCACGTGGCTCGGTCTGGATTTTGTATTCACTTTTAAGTCCAAAATCTGAACCAGAACCCAAAAGAGAACGGTACATCTCGATATATTCTGGGTTAGATATTATCAAAACTTCTCTAATTCCAGCCAACATCAGTACCGAAAGCGGATAATAGATCATCGGTTTGTCGTAGATCGGGACGAGTTGTTTGGATATGACTTTTGTCATCGGGAAAAGTCTCGTGCCACTTCCGCCTGCTAGAATTATGCCTTTCATAATTGAACTTGGTTTTGTTAAAGGACAGATCCTCTTAGATAAGCATCAATCATGTCATCAGGCGTATAAGTAGTACCCCTTTTAGCAATTTGCCACTCAGGCAAATCATTTACTTTTAATTCTAATGTAGATTCCATGACAAACATTTCCTATTTTTAATAATCATTTATGTTCAACTACCACTTGAGCAAATTAATCTCATCGGCGTAGATACTTTTGTTATTTCGGTAGATTGCAAGCACAATGGCCAGACCAACGGCCGCCTCTGCTGCTGCGACTGCCATTACAAAAAATACAAATATCTGACCAGATGTATCACCCAGAAATGCTGAGAAGCCCACAAGAGTTAGGTTTACTGCGTTGAGCATGAGCTCGACACACATGAAGATGATGATGATGTTGCGACGTGTCAGCACTCCGATTACGCCAATCGAAAAGATGATGGCCGAAAGTGCAAGATAATATTCCAAAGGTATTGAGTTGATTATTTCCATAATATTTTATATTTCACTCCCTATTTTTTCGTTTTCACTTGGTCTTCTTGCCAGAATTAACGCACCCATAACGGCGACTAAGAGCAATAACGTAACTGCCTCGAATGCAAAGAGATAGTTCGTGAAAAGATCCATGCCGATTGCCTCAACCATCCCAACTTCAACCGCCTTCGATGTCATCATCGTCAAATCAGTATTGGAGGCAAGCATGGCAAGTCCCAGTTGAGTAAGAAGTGCAATTCCCAGCCCAGTAGCGATAAGTCTCCTAAGACTGGATTTTTCTCTGAGTCTCTCTTCGTCGCCAAGGTTGAGCAACATTATTACAAATACGATTAATACCATTATCGCTCCTGCATAGACCAAGACTTGCAAAACTGCAATGAATTGAGCTTGGAGCGTTAGGTAGATGCCAGCCAACATGAAAAAGTGTAAGACCAAGGACATTGCCGAGGCTACGGGGTTACGACTCATCACGGTCGAGACCGCAGAGGCTATTGCCAGTGCTCCCAAGAGATAAAAAAGAAAACTTGATAATTCCACGTGCTTATTTCCTAAATAAAGATTTTTCAATTTCTAACTATTTCAAAAATAATAAAAATATTTTAGTGTGGCAAATAAGTCAGTAGCAAAGTGGCAAAACTTATTAATACAAGGCAATGGTCTAAGTCGCTTGCCCTAGTATTTTTGCAAAGGGTGTAATGTGTAGGCTCTGTCTGTGAATTGGAGTTTAAATTATGAGATTCAAATATTTATACTTAATTTTGTAGTTGGGTTCTTTTGGAACAAGAAAAATAATTCTTAACCATTAATCACTCCAAAGAAATATTAACAATAAAAACTTCAGTAAAAATATGTCACTTAATCTAGGAATTGTGGGTTTGCCAAATGTTGGCAAATCAACTCTTTTCAACGCAATCACTTCATCTCCAGCCGAAGCGGCTAACTATCCATTTTGTACAATCGACCCAAATGTGGGCATTGTGGACATACCAGACAAAAGACTCTACAATATAACTGATTTTATCAAACCACTAAAGATTATTCCAACAGTAGTTGAATTTGTAGATATTGCGGGGCTTGTAAAAGGTGCTTCCAAAGGTGAGGGCTTGGGAAATAAGTTTTTGGCAAATATCAGGCAAACTGGTGCCGTAATTCATGTGGTACGTTGTTTTGATGATGACAATGTTGTACACGTCGATGGAGGTGTCGATCCCGAGCGTGACATCGCTACAATCGAGATGGAGCTTGCCTATGCTGATCTTGAGACTGTACAAAAGCGGAAGGAAAAGATTGGCAAAATGATTCGTTCCCAAGACAAGAAAATATCAGAGCAAGGGAAAATTCTCACGCCAGTGTTGGAGCAGTTAGAAAATACCTTGGACGAAGGAAAGCCTGCACGCTCGCTTGATTTGGGAGAAAAAGAATTGAATGCAATAAATGATTTGCACCTGATTACAATGAAAAAAGTATTGTTCTGTTGCAATGTCGATGAGGGGTCAATCACTGAGGAAAATGAATATGTGAGGATTGTTCGCCGAATCGCAAAGGAGAATGATTCGGAAGTAGTTGTAATTTCGGCTCAAATGGAATCTGAGATTTCAGAATTGGAGACTGCCGAAGAAAAATTAGAATTCCTAAAAGATTTTGGACTCGAAGAATCTGGGCTAGATAAATTAATCCATGCTGGGTACAAAATGCTAGACCTTGCAACTTATTTCACGGCTAGCGAAAAAGAGGTTCGGGCCTGGACCTTCAGAGCGGGCTCTGTTGCTCCAAAGTGTGCTGGTGTCATTCATACTGACTTCGAGCGTGGGTTCATCAAGGCTGAAACTTATCATTGCCAAGACCTCTTTGAACTTCATTCCGAATCCGCTATTAAAGAAGCTGGTAAAATCCGGATGGAAGGAAAAGATTATATTGTAAAAGATGGGGATGTAATCCATTTTAGATTTAATGTGTAAATGATTTGGCAACAAAAATTAATGAATACTTTAATGTGCCAAAAACCAATTCTTGCCCATGCCAATATCGACAAGGACAGGAACATCGCCAAGTGGCAACGCAGACTCCATCTTTTCCCTTAGCAAAACAGAAAGCCTTTCCATCTCAGATGGCAACACCTCGAAGACAAGCTCATCGTGGACTTGCAATATCATCTTGGACAGGAAATTATTTTCTTCCATCGCATTGGCAATCGAAATCATTGCCCTCTTCATCATATCGGCAGCCGTGCCTTGAATCGGCATGTTGATTGCCGCGCGTTCTGCCGCCGACCTTAGATTGCGATTGCTTGCGGCAATATCTGGAAAATATCTCCTGCGACCCAGCAATGTTTCTGCGTAGCCATGATTGCGAGTAAATTCGACAGTTTTGTCGATATAATTTCTGATTGATGGATAGGAATCAAAATAATTATCGATAAGATCCTTGGCTTCTTTTCGAGTGATGGACAGACTCTTTGAGAGTCCAAATGCACCTTGTCCGTACAAAATTCCAAAATTCACTGTCTTAGCAATTCCTCTCTGCTCAGAGCTTATGTCGGACAAGTCTTTGGAAAATATCTTAGAAGCAGTTGCGGTGTGGAAATCAACATTTTTCTTAAAAGAGTCTATCAAGTGTGCGTCTTTTGAGATAAATGCCATTATTCTCAGTTCAATTTGGGAGTAATCGGCGGCAAGCAAAAGATTGTCACCCGTGGCAATAAATGCTTTGCGGACTTCTTTCCCCATCGTGGTACGGATGGGAATGTTTTGCAAGTTTGGATTAGCAGAGCTAAGTCTGCCGGTAGCTGCCACAGACTGATTGTATGTTGTATGAATCCGTCCCGTTCTCTTGTTCACCATCTTCGGCAGAGCCTTGATATATGTCGAGTTCAGCTTTGCAAGAGTCCTATACTCTAGCAAATATTTGGCAATATCCCAAATATCTGCAAGGTCACCTAGCACACCAACATCGGTCGAATATCCCGTCTTCGTCTTCTTGCTGGGCGGGATCATTAGCTTTTCAAATAAAACATGAGCAAGCTGTTTTGGAGAATCAATATTGAACTCAATGCCGGCTTCTTCGTAAATTATCTTTTTCAGTTTTTCTATTTCAGTACCTACCTTAATCTCTAATTGCCTGAGTGCCACAGTGTCAATGGCAATCCCATTGTACTCCATTTTGCTAAGTACTCCAACTGTTGGAAATTCAATCTCTTGTGCCAACTTGAGCAAATTTTCTTTTTCCAGTATTGTCGTAAGTCTATTTTTAAGCCTCAGCGTTACATCGGCATCCTCGCAAGCATAATCCGATATTTCGCTCGGGTGGAGGTCTGCCATTGAGCGTTGTTCTTTCTTTTTTTCACCAATTAATTTTGAAATTGGCACAGGTGAATAATTTAAATAAGTTCTTGCCAGCTCGTCCATTCCTTGCTTTTTATCTGGATTGAGAATATATTGAGCAAGCATTGTGTCAAATGAAATGGGGCTTACGCCAACTCCATATCTGCAAAGAATAACATTATCAAATTTTAGGTTCTGACCAATCTTTCCAATTTTATCATTTTCAAGCAAAGGTTTTATCTTTTGGATTACTAAACTAATATCAAGAAAGTCACTGTAATCTTTTTCGGGAGCAAATAAATCTACACTTGTTTGAATATTATTTTTGTCAAAAACTGGAATATAATATCCCGTAAACTCTTTGTCTGAAAAAGCAATCCCGACAATATTGCAACGGTGGACATCCAGACCATCTGTCTCCAAATCGAATGAAATCTCGCCCGAATTAGCGAGTTGTATAATTAACCCGTCCAATTTATCCACTGTATTGATTAGCTGATAATCATGCTTTGTGGTGCTGATGTTTTCATATTCAGAATTAGTTTCTTCGCTAATTTTATTTGAAATGGCTGATTTATGAACTCTAATATTTTCTGAAAGCGATTTGTCATGCCATTTTTTTCTGAGCATACGAAAGCCCATCTGGGCAAAGAAATCATCTAGCCCTCCATATTTGACCGCTTTGCTTTTGCAATCCTCTATCGTAAAATCTATTGGTACATCTCTTTTTAAGGTTGCAAGTTTTTTGGAAAGAAATGCCATCTCCTTGTGTTCTACTAACTTAGTCTTAATTGATTTCTTGTCAATTTCCTCAATATGTTTATACAAATTCTCAAGAGTTCCATATTTTTCAATCAGCGGAACAGCACCCTTTGGGCCAATCCCCTTGACTCCAGGTATATTATCGACGGAGTCTCCAGTGATTGCTTGAATGTCGATTACTTGCCGGGGGGGGACACCAAACTTTTCCATCACTCCACGGGAACTAACCACCTCCAGCCCATCTTTGAACTCCTTACTTGGTTTGAGCAAAAAAGTATAATCATCAACCAACTGCATGAAGTCCTTGTCGGATGTGACAAGAAAGCTCTCCACCTTCTGCTCCGATGCCTGGTGTGCCAAAGTTGCAATAATGTCATCTGCCTCGAACCCATCCATCTCAATTTGTGGAATCCCAAGAAGCTCTATTACTTGCTTAATCCTAGGAATTTGTGGTATTAGTTCTTCTGGAAATTCAGCACGATTTGCCTTATATTCTGGGTAAAGTTCATGGCGGAAAGTAGGAGCTGATGTGTCGAATACTATTGCCAGATGATCGGGTGAGTGAGTGTCAATCAACTTTGTTAAAATATTCACAAAACCAAAAACCGCACCCGATGGCGAGCCATTTGGGCTTGTTAGTCCCGAACGACCCATTGCATGAAATGCTCTAAATACCATTGACATGGCATCGACAAGATATATTTTCTTCATATTCGCTTTTGGTTATTTTTCTGATTCACAAGTTAAGAATTTATTACTTGCAAAATTACTTTCTTAACTAGCTGAATATATCATGTCTTCTGTTCTTCGCCGCTGGGTCACATTGTGACTTTTAAATTAAACAATGCTCTTAGTTCTCAGCTTTGTGAGATTCATGTCTTTTGTTCTTTTTTCTTCGCCGCTGGGTCACATTGTGACTTTTAAATTAAACAATGCTCGTGATTTTTCCATATACAATTTTTGGGAATCTCAATACGTTTGCTTAATTTGTACTCATCAACCTTTAAACAAACTTAAATGCCAAAACTCTATGAATATTTAGGACTTGTTGTTCTTTTCTATTCCAATGAACATTCCCCAATTCACGTTCACGGGAAATATCGTGGGCGCGAAAGCAAGGCTGAAATTATTTTTGTGGATGGCGAATTTAAAGAAATTAGAATTTTAAATGTAAAAGGTAAAATGCCTTTAGATCGCAAAAATAAAAAGAAATTGAAAACTCTGGTAGAAATTTACCACAAGGACATTATAGAAAAATGGATAAATTTCTTTGTTTACAACCAGAGAATTGAGTCTGTTAAAATTAATAAAAAATTGAGTTGATTATGGTAATATCTTTAGAAAAAGTAAAATATTTGAATGCTTACAAATTAGAGCTGACATTCTCTGACGGCATTGTTAGAACAATCGACTTTGAACCATTCCTGAAAGCGGCAAACAATCCAGCAACAAATAAATATTTAGAACTAAAATATTTTAAAAAATTCCAGTTGAAATATGGCGATTTAATTTGGGAAGATTATTAAATGTGTTTTCCTATTTGGGATTTGCATGAGGGAAAAATCTAATCAGAGCCACGTTGTGACTTTTTAAATTAAACAATGCTCTTAGTTCTCAGCTTTGTGAGATTCATGTCTTTTGTTCTTTTTTCTTCGCCGCTGGGTCACGTTGTGACTTTTTAAATTAAACAATGCTCTTAGTTCTCAGCTTTGTGAGATTCATGTCTTTTGTTCTTTTTTCTTCGCCGCTGGGTCACATTGTGACTTTTTAAATTAAACAATGCTCTTAGTTCTCAGCTTTGTGAGATTCAAGTCTTCTGTTCTTTTTTCTTCGCCGCTGGGTCACATTGTGACTTTTTAAATTAAACAATGCTCTTAGTTCTCAGCTTTGTGAGATTCATGTCTTTTGTTCTTTTTTCTTCGCCGCTGGAAATAATATATTATTGAGTATAAGACGGTAGCCAGGGGAGTTTTTGAACATCTTCAACTCTGTGACCGGATCGCCCAAGCCATGGCGATAATCCTCTGGATCATGCCCACCATAGAAAGTGAAATTGCCCCGACCGAAAGATCCGTGAACATATTTTATTTCGTCTGTGCCTTCTCTTTCGGCAAGAATTAAAGTTGATTTCTTCAGATTAGTTCGCCGAAATGCAGTTGTTTGTCCCAAAAACCCCTGAACTAATCCACTGTGATTTTGCGTAAGCATCGAAGGAACGGGGTCGTACTTTGCAGAAAATTCAAACAATGTAAACCAATCCTGCTCAGGTGACCTAATCGAAGTAGGACCCACATCAATGGTGGAAATTTCATACTCTGACGGGTTTGTAACAATTCTGAAATTCTCGAATGCAAATGTTTGTGAGAAATCCAATTTACTTTGAGCATTCCTGTCCATTGGGTCGCCATCGAACATGGTTTCGGCTATATCGACTCCACCGGCGGCGAGGGCAACATCGAATGAATCCGGTGCCGAACACATGGCAAACATGAATCCACCACTGGAAACATATTCACGGATTTTTCTAGCAACGGCAAGTTTCATCTCCGATACTTTGGAATAACCAAGCCTTTTTGCCATTGCCTCGCTGAGTGCCACTTGCTGAATATACCATGGTTGATTACGTTGAGTTCCCCAAAATTTGCCGTACTGCCCAGTGAAATCTTCGTGGTGAAGGTGAAGCCAATCATATTTACTCAGCTTACCGTCGAGCACTTCTTCGTCGTAAATTATTTCATACTGAACCTCGGCATATTCGAGTGCTAGGCGAACGGCATCATCCCAAGGCTGCGCACCAGGTGGTGCATAAACTGCAATTTTAGG
>JAJRPT010000190.1 GCA_024280675.1 Bacteroidota bacterium | reverse complement strand
TGCGGCTTCAATTTACGTGACCCACGATCAGACCGAGGCCATGACAATGGCCGACAGAATTGTTTTGCTCAGAAATGGAAAAATAATGCAAGTGGGATCTCCACACGAAATTTACAATAATCCGCAAAACTTATTCACTGCAACGTTTATAGGAACTCCCAAAATCAATGTTTATCACATAAATTCCAAAAATAGACAAGAGGGCTTCATTGCTTTTCTGCTCAGGGGAATTGCTGGTATGCCAGCATTAAAGGGCGAGTTCAGCATTGCCGTTCGTCCAGAGAATTTCCAAATATCTGATACTGAAAACAGTATTGAATGTATTGCCAAAAATATTGAAAATCTTGGTCACGAGCATTTGCTGCATTTCAAATCAAATGGAAATTCTGGAGTCGTAAGAATGCAGTTGGCTCCTAAAATAAATGAAGGAAGTACAATTAGAATTAGTTTAATAGCTAATAATGTCTTAATTTTTGACAAAGACGGTCTGAGAATCAAATAATTCTTTCTCAATTTTATTCAATTAGAAATGAACAGCCATAATGCTTTTTATTGTCCTAATAATATTGTTTCCTTTTGCCCACATCGCTCAAGCGAGTGAAGTTGAGAAATCTGAGCAATTAATTTTATCCTTGGAAGATGGACTCTTAAATGAAGATTCTGACAGTGCAAGGGTTTCTATTTTGCTGGAGATTTCCAAGTTAATAGGCCAAGGTGACAAAGATAAAAGCATTAAGTATGCAAGCCAGGCTTTTGAATTATCGAAGAAAAGTAAAGATGAATCTCTGATATACAAATCAGTGTCTAATCTTGGGGATCTTCAATGTGACATCTATCAATATGAGCGGGCTCTGAAATCTTGGAGTACGGCGCTCATCTCGTCAATGAAAATGAATGATTTTGAAAAAAGAATTAATTCTTATACGAAACTAGGAGATATAAGCAGAGTTAAGGGTGATTTCTCAAATGCTGTAAATTATTATATACTTGGGCTTAAAACCGCTAAGGCATCTAAGATTGATTCGTCGATTGCCCTTATTAATTTTAAATTGGGGAGGGTCCACTTCGTCTCCGAAAACTACGATGCTGCAATGGAATCATTTAATAATGCTTTGACTATTTATCTCAGTTTAGAGAATTATTATATGATTGCCAGACTCAGATTTGAAATGGCTAATCTTTACCTCCAAACTGGTGATATAAAAAAAGCAAAAGAAAACTACATACTATCGAATCATCTTTCCAAATATTTTAAAGATAAGGCCGAAACTGCCTATCTCTACGAAAGACTTGGCTCCTTGTACTATATGCAGGATTCTCTTCTTGTCTCACTAGATTATTTTACTGCCGCCCTTGGTATTTCAATTTCTTTATCCAACCCAAGGCTCAATGCTGTCATAAACAATGGCATAGGCACATTGTCACTTAAAATGGAAGAATACAATGAAGCTAAAAAATATTTCTTAAAAGCACTTTCTTATTCACTAAAATCGGCCGACAAGAATATTGAACTAAATATTTACGACAATCTTTCTTCTTGCTACAAATTATTGACCGACTACAAAAAAGCACTTCTATACAAAGAAAAATATATTCAACTTCGCAGCAGTATGTTCTCTACCGAAAAAGCAAAAATCATTGAGAACTCCTTGGCAAGGCATAAAACAGAGGAAAAGGAAATAGAAAATGAGTTGCTAAGAAAAGACAAGAAAATCCTCTCACTAGAAAACAGCGAGCAAAAGTATATTGGTAATTTTATCATTGTTGTTGCAAGCATTGTATTAATCATAGCAATCTTTCTTTTTAGAAATAATAAAATTAAGCAAAAAATCAATAATGAATTATCTCAGAAGAATTCACAAATTGAAAAACAACGATCTATGCTCGAAAAACTCAACGATGAGCTTGTTGGCAGAAATGAGGAGATTGAGCTGATAAACCTAAACCTTATGGAGTCTGAATCGCAACTGATTGAGGCAAATTGTAGCAAGGATAAATTCTTTTCACTCATGGCTCACGATATTAAAAACCCAATCAGTGGTTTTATTCTCAGCACAGATTTACTGGCAAATTATTATAATAAGCTGGAAAAAGATGAAATTCTGATAAAGATTAAAAAAATAAACTTTACCGCCATTAAACTCAGAGATCTGCTCGACAATATTCTCACTTGGGCAAGGACTCAGAGTGGCACTATCGAATTCAATCCAGAAAAAGTTGAAATCAAATGCCTTGCAAAAGATGTCTGTGATTTGCTCAAAGAAAATGCACGGCATAAAAACATAACTCTAAAGAATGAAATTTTAAATGAAGAGTTTGCCCTTGTGGATAAATACATGATTGAGACAGTGATAAGAAACCTAGTTTCTAATGCTATTAAATTTACCTCTGAGGGAGGATTGGTCAGATTATTTTCAGAACACAGTGGCGACCTTATTATTATTTCTTGCCAAGACAATGGGGTCGGGATTCCAAGCAACAAGATTGGTGACCTCTTCAGTATCACTAGCCAATACACCACCCGGGGTACATTCAACGAAAGCGGCACTGGTTTGGGTTTGATAATGTGCAAAGATTTTGTAGAAAAAAATGCTGGCCACCTTTCCCTTGTGAGTAAGGTGGGCGAAGGGACAAAATTCTCATTTAGTTTAAAGAGGATAAATGCTTGAGGCAGAGCACCAGATTATTTTTTGTTACCGGCGGTTAAATGATTCCCTTTCAGATAAATTAATTTTCCAAATAAATTCAAAAGAAAAAATATGGTTGTCTTCTATGACTGAATTGTTGGTATTGTAAAAAAGGGATTGGTAGAGAATGCCCGCATAAAACCTTTTGCTTAGTTGGCGCTGAATGGAGACGGCTGCGCCCCAGCCTTCTTTTGAGTTTGTCTCGAATACATCTTCATAGTAAGAGTATGAATTTGTTTGATTTTCTTTTTTTCCAATATATTCTTTAATTTCAAGGCGATGGTAGGAAACGCCAAAACCAAAATGCCATTCTTTATCCTTCCAGTTGTAGCGAATATTTGTAAAAAAACTTCTCAGATTATCACTATGATAATCCCAAGAGCTAGTGGACACAAGTCCTGTTTGAACTGAAATATAATCTGCAGAATCCAAAAAAACTTCAATACCAG
>JAJRPT010000009.1 GCA_024280675.1 Bacteroidota bacterium | reverse complement strand
TTAAAACTCAAGAGAACTCTATAAAAAACGAATATATCTATGACGTGAGTAAATCTAGTTTAATTATTGATATTGGTGGGAAATACCGCTTGCCATTTTGGACGGTCAATATTGGTGGATCTTTTGGCTTTGAATTTCCTGTGAATGTAGGAAAAACCTATACTCAAAATGTAAGCTCAGGCAGTCAATCCTCAACATATCCAATAGACAATGGCTCAACCCCAGATTTTAACGCTGTCATTTATTCCCTTTCATTCACCCTCTCAAAAGATATAGAGTTGCTTTTGCCCGTCTATGCACAGCCATATCTTGCCTTTGACTCCTCTATTGGTTCTGACATTCAAACAGGGGAATGGAATTCCTTGTCTGCGTCCTTTGGCGTAATTATCTTTTGGGGTATGTATTAGAGCTAATCTTTGCCATTAAAGAAAACAATCAGTTGATAAGTTTATTTATTTTGCACATTAGATTACAAAAAACATTGTTTACACGGCTTATTTCCCCAGAGGGCAAAGTATTTAAATTATTTTTAAAAAAAGTTTGGTGTTTAATGTAAATCATCATAATTTCGTAACTCTGTAATTACTTAATGTTGAAAATTACTTTTGATGGAAAATTAATGCCTACAATCAGTCAGCTAATTAGAAAAGGACGAAAAAAACAGACTAAGAAATCTAAGTCTGCAGCACTTGTTGCTTGTCCACAAAGACGTGGAGTTTGCACCCGGGTGTATACCACTACTCCAAAGAAACCAAACTCAGCACTTCGCAAAGTAGCTCGTGTACGCTTGTCGTCTGGCTTTGAAGTCGCAGCCTACATACCCGGCGAAGGTCACAACTTGCAAGAACACTCAATCGTCTATATCCGTGGCGGAAGAATCAAAGACTTGCCAGGTGTTCGCTATCACGTAATACGTGGCACAGCCGACACCCAAGGAGTAGACGGCAGAAAAAATGGTCGCTCAAAATACGGAACTAAACGCCCTAAAAAATAAACGGGGCCAGTGACGGGGGGGTGAGAAGAGATGTGGGTTGAGAAGAGATGTGGGTTAAGATGAAACGTGAGGCAGGAAGAAAGGTGGGTAAATATTTGAAATTGAGTTGTGAAAAGAAATTTACAAAAGAAAATTAGAAAAAGATAAGACAGGTTTTTTAATATGAGAAAAAGAAGAGCAGATAAACGCAGGCTAAGTCCAGATCCGAAATACAAAGATCTTGTCGTTGAGCGTTTCGTAAATAATATAATGATCCAAGGCAAAAAGCACACCGCACGTGGCATTGTCTACGAAGCATTTGATATTATTCACAAAAAACTTGACGAAGAGCCATTGGAAGTGTTCAAAAAAGCGGTTGCAAATGTTGCACCCGTTTTGGAGATTCGTTCACGCCGTGTGGGTGGGGCGACCTACCAAGTCCCTGTCGAAGTGCGTGAGGACAGGCGTTTAACTCTTGCCATTCGCTGGATTAAGAATTACGCCAAAGCTCGCCGTGAGAAAACAATGGCAGCACGTGTCGCCGCCGAGCTCATTGCGGCCTACAAGGGCGAGGGGTCAAGTGTTAAAAAGCGTGAAGATACTCATAAAATGGCCGATGCAAACAAAGCCTTCGCTCATTTTAAATGGTAAACGATGGCTGAACAGGGCAATTAATTATGGAAGATGATTCTGGAATATATGATGTGTTCTGTTCTGGTGCTTTGATTGAAGATGAAAAAATATTTCGTGTGGTGTTGCCACTATTTTGTGTCGCATTGCGACCGTTCTTTGTAAAAATAAAATAGCCTAAAACTTTATGTCGGGAAAAATCCCAATAGAGAAATATCGTAACATAGGTATTATGGCACATATTGATGCTGGTAAGACTACCACCACTGAGCGAATGCTTTTCTATTCTGGGCGTTTGCATAAAATCGGCAAGGTCGATGATGGTACAGCTTTTATGGATTATATGGAGCAAGAGCGTGAAAGAGGAATAACTATCACGTCTGCTGCCACACCTTGTTTGTGGCGAGGTCATATGATAAACATAATCGACACACCTGGTCACGTAGATTTCACTGCCGAGGTTCAACGCTCACTCAGAGTTTTGGACGGAGCCGTTGGAGTTTTCTGTGGGGTGGGAGGAGTTGAGCCACAAACCGAAACCGTGTGGTTTCAAGCAAATCAATATAATGTGCCACGAATTGCCTTCGTTAATAAAATGGACAGACTTGGGGCAGATTTCCAAAGAGTTCTAGAGATGATAAAAGACAGACTTGGTGCAAATCCTGTTGCTATTGCAATGCCGATTGGTGCAGAAGATTCTTTTTCTGGTGTTGTAGATTTGATTCGTTTCAAAGCTCAATATTGGAGAGGTGAGAATGGTCAAGAAATTATACTCGAAGACGTTCCAGAAGAAATTAAAGAAAAGGCGGAAACCCTCAGAGGGGCAATGATAGAATCGCTTGTGGAGCTAGATGAAGATGCAATGATGTCCTACCTTGATGGTAGGGAGCCAGATGTTTCTGAGTTGAAAGCTCTGGTGCGCACGGGCGTACTAACAGATTCAATTATCCCTGTGCTTTGCGGATCCTCCCTGAAAAACATTGGTGTCCAGCCCTTGCTTGATGCCGTTGTTGATTTTCTTCCTTCGCCTTCCGATATTTCTACATTCACTGGATTTGATCCAAAAGATGCTTCTAAAACCATTGTTAAAAATGCAAACGACAATGACAGTTTCTCAGCTCTTGCTTTTAAGACATTGACAGACCCTTTTGTTGGCAAACTTACTTTTATCAGAATCTATTCTGGTAAAATCTCAGTTGGCAATCAAATACTAAATGTTGCCGGTGGCAAAAAAGAGAAAGTCTTGAAGATGGTGAAAATGGAATCTGATAAGCGTCTTGAGATAAAAGAAGCATATTCAGGCGACATTGTAGCAATTCCCTCGCTTAGGTTTACTAAGACTGGTGATACGCTGACCGATCTTGCTCACCCTCTTTTGTACGAGGCGATAGATTTCTCAGAACCAGTTATCAACCAAGCCATTGAAGCTAAAACTATGGCCGAGCAAGATAAATTGCTGGAAGCTCTGGGAAAACTCTCCGAAGAAGACCCGACATTCAAACATAGTTTTGATTCGGAAAGTGGGCAGTTAATCATCTCGGGCGTCGGAGAGCTTCATCTTGAGATTATCGTCGATAGGCTCAAGCGTGAATTTAAACTGGAAGTGCGGGTGAGCAAACCGCAAGTCTCTTTTAGAGAGATGGTTACAGATAGCGTAACAACTGAAGGTGAATTTGAAAACCAGATTGAAGGCAAAGATCATTGGGGAAAAGTTGAAGTTGAGGTTCAACCAGCACATTCGG